>VBGO01000122.1 GCA_005882525.1 Chloroflexota bacterium | reverse complement strand
CACATCCTCGCCATCGGGAAGCCCGCTGATCCAGCTTTCGCCCTGCGCCAGGGCCGCGAGCAGCAGCGCACGATGGGCAATCGACTTGTCGCCGGGGACCTCCAGCTCACCGGCGACATGGTGGGCCGGCTCGATGGTGTGGGCGGATCCGACGTCAGCGCGCGGCATGCACGCCCTGCCTGAAGAGCTCGCCCACCCGATCGCCGCGGTCGATGCGCTCCCGGTAATCGCGCAGCACGTCCGCGAAGCGGTCGATCGCCTCGACCAGCGGGCCGCGGTTGGTGGCGGTGATGTCCTCGTAGAGCGGGGCGTCACCCTCCGCGAGGCGAACCATGCCGCGATAGCCGGGGCCGCCAAGCTCTGGATCGGCAACCGGGCGGATGGTCTGCGCGTAAGCGGTACTGATGGTGAAGGCGAGGTGGCTGAGAAACGCCATCTGCTTGTCGTGGACCTCGGCGGACAGGATTTTGGGCCGGGCGCCAATCGCCCGCACCAGGCGAAACCATTCATCGAACGGGGTGAGCTCCTGCCCATCGCCGGGCGTGAAAATCCAGGTCTCTCCCCGGAACAGCGTGGCATCGCTTTCGTTCAGCCCGCTCCGCTCCTTGCCCGCGACCGGGTGCCCGCCGAGGAATTGGGACGGCTCCGGCAAGCAGCGGGCCCACTCCAGCACGGGGCGCTTGACACTGGCGACGTCGGTGACGATGCTGGCGCGCCGGACGACGCCGGCCAGCTCCTCGAGCACCGGCCGGATCTGGCTGATCGGGGTGGCGACGACCACGACCTCGCAATCGACCAGGTCGCGAAGATTGGTCGATGCCCGGTCGACTGCCCCTCGTTGCTGCGCCGCGGCGACGCCATTCGGGTGGTGTGCGACACCGAGCACTTCGATGGACTCGCCCAACCGGCGCAGCGCAAGGCCGAGCGAGCCGCCGATCAGACCGAGCCCCACAATGCCGACCCGCATCACGCCACTCCGGCGGTCCGCCTCAGCGCCGATGCGACCGCATCAACCTGCTCGACCAGGTGGGCGAAGGCTTGCGGGGTCAGCGATTGCGCCCCGTCGGAGAGCGCGACCTCGGGCTGGGCGTGGACTTCGACCATCAGGCCGTGCGCGCCTGCGGCGATCCCCGCCAACGCCATCGAGGTGACGAGCGACCGCCGACCGGTGCCGTGGCTCGGGTCGACGATCACCGGAAGATGGCTCAACTCTTTGATCAGCGGCACCGCATTGAGGTCCAGCGTATTTCGGGTGTAGGTCTCGAAGGTACGAATGCCCCGCTCGCAGAGGATGACCTCATAGTTGCCCTGGCTCAGGATGTACTCGGCCGAGAGCAACCATTCCTCGATCGTCGCCGACATCCCTCGCTTCAGCAGCACCGGCTTACGCAACCGGCCGACTTCCGACAGCAATGGGAAGTTCTGCATGTTGCGGGCACCGATCTGGAGCACGTCGACGATGTCCGCCAGGGTCGCGATATCCGCCGGCTCCAGCACCTCGCAGACCAGCGGCAGGCCGGTCTGGCGTTTCGCCTCGCGCAGGATCGCGATCCCGTCGCCGCGCAAGCCCTGGAAGCTATAGGGCGAGGTGCGAGGCTTGAAGACGCCGCCGCGGAGCGCGTGGGCACCCGCCGCCCGAACCTGCCGGGAGGTCTCGAGAAACAGCTCTTCGCCATCAACCGAGCATGGCCCGGCGACGATCCATACCCGGTCGCCACCGACCTCATGCGTACCGACCGTCACCCGGGTATCGCGCGATCGGAACTCGCGGTTTGAGAGCTTGAATGGCTTTGTGATGGGTACCACCTCGGCAACGCCCGGGGCCTCGATGAAGAGATCCCGCAGGGCGAAAGGATTTGTTCCGATGACGCCGATCACGGTCCGCTCGTCGCCGTCGCTCAAATGGGTCCGGCAACCGTGAGCCTGGACCTGCGAGACCACCGCCGATACCTGCGCCGGGGTCGCATCGTGCCGCATCACGATGATCATGCCGTCACCCTCAACTGCTGCGCCCCACGGAGATAGACGAACCGCATCGACGTGGCAGGCCGGTCGGTATTGACCAGTAGCAGCACCCGGATGCAGCGCGGAAGGCTCCGCGGGTTCGAGGCCGGCACCGCCATCTCGTGGGCGCACAGCAACGGCACATCACCCCAACCGAACCGCCGGGCTGCCGCCGCCGGGAACTCCGAGGTCAGGTCCGGGGTGGTGGTGAACCAGGCCGCGGCGATATCGTCCGGCAGCAGCGCGTTCTCGCGGGCGATCTGCGCCAGCAGCTCGGTGGTCGCGTCGACAATCGCCGTCTCGCTGTCTTCTTCTGTGGTCGTCGCGCCGCGAATCCCTCGAACCGCCATCCTTGTTTGCCTCCTGGGGCGCGCCAAAGTTAGTGTCTGGGTGGAGGAGGCCGGTGAACGGGTGGCGGCGGGAGGAGCGGCGCTAGCCCATCCCGAGCCGGTCCCGTGCCGGCCCGAGGTAGGCGTAAAAGTAAAAACCCGCGAAACGAACCCGCCCCGTCATGTGCCGGACATCGTACAAGAAGTCTTAGGCCCTGACAAGGGTCAATCGTAACCTCGCCCGGTATTCCTCTTCGGCGTATCCCATGCCACCAAGGAGGCATCCATGAGGTCCATCCATATACGTTCGGGCATCGGTGCGGCGATGGCTGCCGCGCTCGCGCTCGCGCTCGCCAGCTGCGGCGGCACGGCCAGCCCAGCAAGCGGCGGGGCATCGGCAGGCAGCTCGGCGTTGATCCACACCGCCTCGATGAAGGTGGGCGACAAGACGCAAACCGTGCTGAAGAACGCCAAGGGGCTAACCCTCTACTACTTCACCCCAGACACGGCGACGGCCATCGCCTGCAGCGGCGGATGCGCCTCGACTTGGCCGCCGCTCCTTGCGACGTCCGGCTCGCCAACCAGCAGCCCGGCGCTGCCCGGGCGGCTGACCGTCCTGGACGGGGCAAACGGCAAGCAGGTTCTCTACAACGGCCACCCCCTCTACAGCTACTCGAAGGACGGGGATGCGGGCGACGCCTATGGGCAGGGCGTCGGCGGTAAATGGTTCGTCGCCACCCCGGACCTGGCTACCGCGACGGCGAGCTCGACCCCTTACAACTACTGAGATCAGTGCGAGGCGCCGGGGATCGGCGCCGGGGCGGCGGGCGGCTGGGCCGCGGCCGGGAGCATCTGCATCGGGTCGACGGGGCTGTTCTCGATGCGGACCTCGAAATGCGTATGTGGCCCCGTCGAGTTCCCGGTTGAGCCGACCAGCCCGATCAACTGGCCGCGGTGGACCAGGTCACCCTCTTTGACGCCGATCGTCAACAGGTGGCCGTAGAGCGTTTTCAAGCCGGTATCGTGCTGGATGATCAAGTAGTTTCCGTAGCCCACCAGGTTTCCTCCGGCATCGGTCATCGCTCGCGCTAGCACCACGACCCCGTCCGCCGCCGCGAACACCGGCGTTCCCAGCGGCACCGAGAGGTCGATCCCGGTATGGAAGTGGGGAAAGCCCGCGTAAGCGGCCTCAAAGACGTAGGGCGTCGGGCCGAAGCCCTGGGAGATGGTCGCCTGTGGGATCGGCCAGAGCAGGTGCCCGGTCGCGGTCAACACCGGGTCTTTCGCGATCAGCTCGGCCGTAATTTGGGAATTCTGCTGGGCGAACACCGCCTGCTCGATCTGGCTGAGCACGCTGTCGGTCTTCATCCGCACCAGCTTCGCCCGTCGCGCCGCCATTTCCGGGGAATCGGTTTGCATCGCATCGAGGGCCGCCAGCGCCTCGTCGATCGTGCCCTGGAGCTGTCCCTGGAGTAGTTGCTCGTTGGCGATTTCCTTTGCCAGGGTCGTCCTCGAGAGGACCAACCTGGACAGGGTGTCCTTCTTGGTGCTCCGGCTGCGCTCCAGCGTCGCCTGGGCATGGGCCAGGGCGACGTCATCCGCCTGCACCGCCCGAACCAGGTTGCGTTCGCGGTCCACAAGGACATCGCTATATCCGATGGTTTCCAGCAATCCGCCGAAGCCGCCGGCCCGAATCAGGTTGACGAAAAAGCTGTCCTGGTGTTTGTAGAGCCGGCGAACGATGGCGGCCAGCTGGGCACGGTCGGACTGAAGCCGCGCGGTGACCTGCTCGTGCTGCGTGGTGATCGCCGTGATGCGGGTATCGAGCTGGGCGACCTGTTTTTCGCTGTCCAGGATCTGCTGGCCAAGAGCGACCAGGCTCAGTTCCGACTGGTTGAGAGATCTTTCCAGCATCAGCGCGTGGGCCTCGGACGCGGTCAGGTCGCCGATCAACTGGCCCTGCGCCTCGCGGTTTTGAAGCCCCTGGTTGGTCGGTGCGGGGCTGGCCGCCGGCGTAGTCGCCACCGGGGGCGCGGTCGTGGAGGGGCTGGCCGCAGGACTGCCGCTCGCGCTTGGACTGGGCGTGGCCGACGGCGCCGCTACCGGGGTGTCGGCCAGGACCCCGGCCGGAGCCACCAGCAACCCGAGCACCGCGGCGAGGCTGAGCCCGACGACGGCCACTCTGCGAACTCGGCCCTGCCCGCCGGCCACCGGGGGTCGAGAATTCACAGCCCTACCAAAATCTTTACAGCAGGCGTGTCCGATCTGCCCCATTCGACCCCAAAAACCTGCCTCCACGAGCCCCTTCCTGCCGGTTTATATTCGACGCGACGCTCCGCCCGCTCTCGGCGCGGCTGCCCTACTGTGCCTCATTTTCACATTTTTGTCACTCCTTGCTCGCTTCCACCTTTCCCGGAAGCCGTTTTGGCACTTGCCCCCGCCTAAGCTGTGCTACCATCCTGAAAAACCAACTCGGGCTATCACGGGGGAAGTGATCTGGCACAGAGCCGGTTTTTAACACACACGCTTGTTCTGTTAGCGGCGGCGCTTATCCCGGTACTCACAGCCTTCGACCGACTCCATACCGATACCGTTTACGGCGCCAACCTCACCCCTTCGGTCTCCGTGCGGACGACGCACGTCGATGATGTGGTCCTCAGCCAGGGTGGCTTCATCATGAAGATGAGCACCTCCAGCGTGGACGCGCCGGTCCGGCGCGACGTCGGCTACTACACCATCAAGCCCGGCGATACCGTCCAGAACGTCGCCGGCCGGTACGGGCTCACGCTCGACACCCTCCGCTGGGCCAACAACCTCACCGACGTCACGAGCGTCATCCAGGGGCAACGCCTGGTGGTCCCGCCGGTCAACGGCATCCTGGTCAAGGTCCAGTCGAACACCAAACTCAGCGGCCTCGCCATCCAGTACCACGTCAACGTCCAGGACATCATCGACTTCAACCTGATCCGCGACCCGGATCACCTCAAGGCCGGCGGCATGCTGATGTTGCCGGATGGGGTCGGGCCGGCCCTCGACTCGGGCGGGGTGGGCAAAAAGACGGTCAAGACCGTGACCTGGAACCGTTTTGGCCGCCAGGTGACCAACTACACCGTCACCTATAGCACCGCACCGGTCTATGGATCGGGCGGCAAGTTCCCCTACGGCTATTGCACCTGGTGGGTGGCGCACAAGCGCTATGTCCCGTGGAACGGCAACGCCTGGCAGTGGTGGTACAACGCCCAGCAGTTCGGCTTTGCCGAGGGCCAGGTGCCGATGGTGGGCGCGATCATGGTGCAGGGCATCAGCTGGTCATCTCCCGTCGGGCACGTGTCCTACGTCGAGTCGGTGAACGCCGATGGTTCCTTCACGGTCTCGGAAATGAACTACGGCGGCTGGGGCCGGGTCGACTACCGGACGATCAAGTCCACCGCGGGCCTCGACCTCTTGGGCTTCATCTACTAGCCGGCGCCCCCAGTGATCGCGCCTGAAGAGTTTCTCGAAGATACCCGCGACCAGGGGCTGAAGGAACTCGAAGAGTTTCTCAGGATCCCCAGCATCTCCAGCCAACCCGATCGCGCGGATGACGTCCGGCGCGCGGCCGGCCATCTGGCCGACCGGTACGAGCGGATTGGGCTGCAGAACGCCGAGGTCATCGAGACGGCCGGGCATCCGGTCGTCTATGCCGACTGGCTGAAGGCACCGGGCAAGCCGACCGTGCTGCTCTACGGTCACTACGACGTCCAGCCGGTCGATCCGCTCGAGCTCTGGACGTCGCCCCCTTTTGAGCCGCGGCGCGAAGATGGCGTGCTCTTCGGGCGCGGCTCATCCGACGACAAGGGCCAGATCGCGTTGCACTGGCAGGCGATCCAGGCCTGGCTGAGGACCACGGGCGAGCTGCCCCTCAACGTCAAAGTGATCGCCGAAGGCGAAGAGGAGATCGGTAGCCCGAATTTCGAAGAGTTCGTACGGACCAACCGCGACCGGCTTAAATCCGACTACTGCGTGATCAGTGATACGGCGATGGTGGCGAAGGGGTTTCCGGCCATCACCTATGCGCTCCGCGGTCTTCTCTACTTCGAGCTCCGGGTCGAGGCCGCCAACACCGATTTGCATTCCGGGAACCTGGGCGGCATCGCGCCCAACCCGGCGCAGGCCCTGGCCGCCGAGATCCTCACATCGCTCAAGGATCCGGCCGGCCATATCCTGGTGCCGGGTTTTTACGACGGCGTGAAGCCGCTGAGCGAGGAGGAGCGCCAACAGTTCGCGCGCGTGCCCTTCGATGAGTCGGCGATCAAGCAAACCTACGGGCTGACCGCGCTCCATGGGGAGGCGGGCTTCACGCCGACAGAACGCAATTGGGCGCGGCCGACCCTCGACGTCAACGGGGTCTGGGGCGGCTACCAGGGCCCCGGCGCGAAGACGATCATCCCCGCCTGGGCGGCCGCCAAGTTCAGCTGCCGCCTCGTCCCCGACCAGGATCCGAAGGCCGTGGCGCAGGCGCTGCCCCGCTATATCGAGGAGGTCCGCCCCAAGGAGGTGCGGGTAAGCCTCAGCAAGCTCAGCGGCCATGGTGATCCGTGGATCACGCCAGTCGACCATCCCCTGATCCAGGCCGGACAGCGGGCGCTGCATCGCGTCTACGGCAAGGACCCGGCCCTGATCCGGGGCGGCGGATCGATCGGCGCCGTGGAGGTGATGGGCCGGCTGCTCGACGCCCCTTGTCTGCTGGTGGGATTCGTCCTGCCAGATAGCTTTGCCCACGCGCCGAACGAGCGGCTGGATCTGGAGAGCTTCTACCTTGGCCGCAAGGCGGCGCTACACCTCTGGGAGGAGATCGCCGCGATTGGGGCCCCGGCCGCGGCCCGCCCCGCCAGCGTGCAACCCTAAGCCGGCACAGCGCCGAACGTTTCGAGGAGCCGGCCCGCGTAGAACCGCTCCCAGGCCTCGGCGACCTTCCTGTCGTTGAATTCTCGATCCAGCGTGACGAGCATGGAGATGAGCTCGCTGCGTACCGGCTTCCGTGCTAGCAACTGCGGGAGCTCCGAAAGAGTGATGAGCCACTCCGCATACCAGGACGCCCAATCCGGATCCTTGCCATCGACGATCCGGTAGACGATGTGATGCGTCTGCGCGGCCTCGTGCAGGAGTGCTGCCACGCCTTCGATATCCTCTGCCACGGTGACCTCCATTATGGTCACCCGCGGACGAGGTCAGTAGATCTTTTCGGCGGACTTATGTACCAAGCTGGCCCGCTGCTTCACGAAAATCGCCCGTAACTCGGCCTGACGAGAGGCCGAGGCCACGCGCTCCAGCCGATCGGAGCGGCGGATTCCAAAGACCGCCTCCCAGCCGACCTGAAGGAGCGCGCCGGCGTACGCATCGAGAGGAATGCGCTCGGCGTGTGCAGCGGCCTCGATATAGTCCTCGAGTACGGGATCGACGTCGGCGATGAGCTTGCCCAATCGGGGCCCTCTGGGTTGACCGCCTTCCTCCATTGCGACCATACGCCAACAGGCACGCCGGCGCCATCACCTAGGCGATTTGGCTACGCCCGCGTCGCCTCGATGCCTCGGACGTCACTCTCCGCGTCCCGGAGAATGCCGACGTTGACGTAGTCCAAGCGGGCGAGCTCGTCGCCAAGCAGCCCGGCCTGTTCGCCACCGAGCTCCAGCAGGAGCGCACCGCCGCGCCTGAGGAAGCGGCGGCTGTCCCGCACGACGCGCCGGAGGATGTCGGTCCCGTCGCGGCCGCCGTCATAGGCCAGCGGTGACTCGAAGGCGAACGTATCGCGCTGCAGCAGCGCCAGTGCGGGCGTCGGCACGTACGGCACGACGCCGATGACGACGTCCACGCGTCCTTCGAGCGCGCGCGGCAACGGGGCGAAGAGATCGCCGCGGTAGACGTCGACGCCGTTCGCGGCCGCGCAGGCAATCGCCCGCTCGTCGACATCGGACGCCACGACGCGCGCACCGGGGCGGTGTGCGATCAAGGTCCTGGCGATCGCTCCAGCCCCGGTGCAAAGATCGATCGCGACACCGGTCGCCGGCAGGCGGTCGGCAGCGCGGCGCGCGAGTGGCTCGCTGTGCCAGCGGGGGACGTAGACCCCGGGATCGACGCGGATCTCCAGGCCGCAGAACGAGACCCTGCCGGTGATCCAGGCGAGTGGCTCGCCGGTGAGGCGGCGCCCGACCAGCGAGTCGAGGCGCTCGGGATCACCGCCCGCGCACGCGAGAAGCTCGTTCGCTTCCTCTTCCGCCGCGATGAACCCGGCGCTTGAAAGCCGCGCGGTCAGCGCCGCAACATCATCCGGCACGCACGCAATTGGACCATGCGGGAGGCCGCGGGTGCCCGAGAGACCGTGCCGCGCTTAGTCGGCGACGAAACGATAGCCGATACCCGGGA
>VBGO01000027.1 GCA_005882525.1 Chloroflexota bacterium | reverse complement strand
GCTGCCTATCAGACCGTAGTGTCGAATGTTCTGGGCGGTACCGCTGCCAACGTCCTGAACGGCGTTGTCGGGCTGGCCATCGTGTTTTCGCTCTTGACCAGCGGCACGGTCTGGTTGATGGGGGCCGATCGAATGATGGCGATTGGGTCGCTGGCCGGTTCTGGACCGCGCGCGCTGGGTACGTTCTCGGCGCGGTTTGGCACACCGGTGCCGGTCAACGTGCTTTCCGGCGTGCTGGCGACGCTCTTTCTGCTGGCGAACGTGATCGTGAACCACGTCTTCGCCGGTGGCAACCTGGCGGCGCTCTTCGGTGTGGTGTTGGCGATTGCGATCTCGACCACCACGTTCTCCTATATCTTCGCCTTCCCGGCGCTCGTGATTCTCCGCTACAAGTATCCGAACGCCAGGCGACCCTTCCGGGTGCCGGGCGGCATGGCGGGCGCCTGGATCGTGATGCTCCTCACCTGGCTCTACGTGGTAGCGGCGACGGTCTTCTCACTGTGGCCTGGATTATTCACGGACAACGTGACTGGACAGGCTTCCGGATTGGACCGGGGACCGTTCGAGCTCAGCGTATTCGTGACGATGGCGATCATCATCGGGGTCGGCGTCTGGTTCTACGTGATCGGCCGCGGTCACGCGGTCCACGATCGCTGGCCCGATGAGGGGACGACCGCCGACCGGCGGGAAGCAACGGCAGTGCGCAGGGCCTAGACTCCTGTCGTGTCGATCACGCAAGACCGACCGGTTAGCGCGGGCGAAGATCTCGCCCGCGCTTTCACATTGCCCGCCAGCGCCTATGTCGATCCGTCCATCTACGACCGCGAGCGGGACCGGATTTTCGCGCGGACCTGGCAACTCGTGGCGCGGGCCGACGAGCTGTCCCGCGTCGGTGACCTGAAGCCGGCCACCATCCTCGACGAACCGATCCTGATCACCCGCGGCCTCGACGGCAAGCTGCGCGGCTTCTATAACGTCTGCCGCCACCGGGCGGCCCAGGTGGTCGTCGCCAAGGGCAACCGGCGTAGCCTCCAGTGTCCGTACCACGGCTGGACCTATGGCCTCGACGGAAGGCTGCAGGTCGCACGGGAAATGGACGGCACCGAGAACTTCGACAAGGCGGACTTCGGGCTCGTGCCGATCCGCGTCGACCAGTGGGGTCCCTTCATCTTCGCCAACCTCGACGACCAGGCGCCCGCCTTATCCGAGGTTCTCGGCCGGATTCCCGGTGAGGTGGCCAGGGCGGGCTACGACGTCGAGAAGATGCAGCTGGTCGAGCGCCGCGACTATGTGATCGATTGCAACTGGAAGGTGTACGTCGACAACTACCTGGAGGGCTATCACCTGCCGATCGCGCACCCCGGCCTGTTCAAGGAGCTCGACTACGACGCCTACCGAGTGGAGACGTTCCGGTACTACTCGAAGCAGCACGCCCCGATCCGGGAGCTGAAACCTGGCGAGGAGCCTGGTCGCGACCGTCGCTACATCCGGCAACCCGGGACCGAGGAGGACGCGCTCTACTACTGGGTCTTTCCGAACACGATGTTCAACATCTACCAGGACAACATGAGCTCGAACCTGATCCTCCCTCTCGGCGTCGACAAGACGCTGACCGTCTTCGAGTGGTTCTTCGCGCAGCCTGGGACCGGCCCGCCTTCTCCGATGAGATCCAGCAGGAGGACATCGCGCTGTGCGAGCACGTCCAGCGCGGGCTGAAGTCACGCTCCTACGACCGCGGCCGATTCAACGCGAAGCGCGAGAATGGCGTCTACCACTTTCAGCGGCTAGTTTCCGAGTTCCTCTCATAGAGGAGCCGGCCGCCCACGATAGTGGGCTGGATCGACGCGCTCAGGATCGGAGGCCCGTCGTAGAAAGAGGTCTCGATCCCAGCCGCGGGCGTGCGCGATAGTCGGCCGCGAGACTGCGACCTCGCCCCTGGAGGCGCGGCCCGCCGCTTCGCGTTGGATCCCACCCCCAGGGGGCTCGGCCGTGTCGTCGCCGATGCCGAGGCGCGCGAGGGCGGCGGAGTTCACCCAGGTGGTGTGACTGTCGTAGGCCTCGATCGCGACGGGCCGGTCGGACACCGCCTGGTCGAGCAGCGCCGGATGCGGCATCCCGCCGGGGAAGACGGCGTAGAACCAGCCGCGGCCGAGCAGCCAGTCGCGATCGGTATGAGTCCGGGCAAACGTGGCGATCCGCCGCATGATGCCGTCGACCGTGTCTTCCCCGGTCAACTCCAGGTTGTGGAGGCTACAGGCGCCCATCAGTAAGTGGACGTGGGCGTCATTGAAACCGGGCATGGTCAGGCCCCCATTTGCGTCGAGGACGGCTGTCTGGGGGCCGGTCAGGGCTCGAATTTCCGAGTCCAGCCAGTAGCCAGGATGCGTTCAGTGGCGGCGGCCAGCGCTGTCCGCCCGGGCGTTCCGGGCCAGACCCCGGCCATTCAGGATGACGAGCGAGGCGGCGCTGGCGATGCTGGAGATAGTAGGTGGCCGAAGAGCAGATTGACGAACAGGTGGCCGCCTGCTACGTTTGGTCGAAACCTAAGGAAGAGGAGGGAGCCCGCCAATGCCCGACGACGTCCTCACGCGTTCGCCGCAGACCACCCCCGAGCCCGCCGCCGGCGGCCAGGAGGCCGCCGACGCCAGCGACCTTGCAGGATTCGGATATAAGCAAGAACTGAAACGGATTCTTGGGTTCTACTCGAGCTTTGCCGTCGCCTTCTCATACATCTCGCCCAGCACCGGCATCTTCACGCTGTACGCGCTTGGCCTTGGCATAGGGGGTCCCTTTTTCTTCTGGAGTTGGCCGATTGTTGCCCTCGGTCAATTCATCATCGCCCTCAACTTTGCGGAGGTGAGCTCGCACTTCCCTGTCGCCGGTTCGGTTTACCAGTGGACGAAGTACCTCTCCAACCGGGCGTACTCGTGGATTACTGGCTGGGTATACCTCTTTGCCGGGGTCCTTACAGTAACGGCCGTCGACGTGACCATCCCGATCGTACTCATCCCACTCCTGAATCACTTTGGTTTGAACATCCCGAACACTGTTCAAGCCCAGGTCATCATCGCGGCTCTGATACTGATCAGCACTACCGTCCTGAACATCTATGGCGTTAGGTTGGTGGCTATCGTCAACAACACCGGGGTGGTGTTTGAAATCCTCGGCATGGTGGTGTTCGCGCTCGTGCTACTGATCTTCACCCACCACCAGTCCGCCGGTGTGGTCTTCAACACGAATGCGCTCGGCTCCGGCTTTGGAAATCAGGCTGGCACTTTCCTGGCGGCGATGTTCATGTCGCTTTTCGTTATCTATGGATTCGACACCGCGAGTACCCTCGCCGAAGAGACGAAGAACCCACGCCGTGCGGCTCCTCGGGCCGTCCTCGCCGCGGTCATCGGCGCCTTCATCATCGGCGCGATCTTCTTGTACTCGACGATCATCGCGATCCCTGGCGATGTCGATAAGTACGTGGCCAATACTGCCGCCGCGAAGGTGGCGCCACCGGTCGACATCATTACCTCGAACCTGCCGGGCTGGGCAGGCGACCTCTACCTCGTCGTGGTCTTCCTCGCGATTTACGTCTGCTGCCTGGCGATCCAAACATCGACCATCCGGCTAGCCTTTGGGATGGCGCGCGATGGCAAATTGCCGTTCGCGCGTCTCTATAACCGGGTGAGCCCGAATCTTCACACCCCGGTCTGGACGTGCGTCGTTGTTGGCGCACTTTCCGCGGTACCGTTCGTCTACTACTCGGGTGCTGGACTCGTCGCGATTGCGGCAACCGGGATGATCTACTTCTCCTATCTGCTCGGCAATATCGCGATCCTGATCGCGCGTACGAAGGGGTGGCCCACCGAAGGCGCACCGTTCAAGCTCGGTGGCTGGGGCACGATCGTCAATGTGCTTGGCCTGGTCTGGGGCGGCAGCATGCTGATCAACTTCCTCTGGCCGCGCCCGGCGAGCAACCCGAACTTGAGCGCCCTACCGAACATCCCGAACCTGGGCGCCGTCGGCAACGTCCCGATTTTCGAGGCGACCATCCTCGTCATCGTCGTAGTGGGCGCCATCTACTACGTCATCGCGCAGCGAGGTAAGACCGACCAGGCCGCGAAAGCGGCCTAGAAACCCTGCTGACATGAGAGGCGGCGGGCCGGCCCGCCGCCGATCCTTCTTATAATGACCACCACAACATGGCGGTCAAGATTCGCGTGCCCGGGGCCCTCCGGCAGCTTACCCGCGGCGCGGCCATCGTCGAGGTCGATGCCGGCGACGTGTCGCAGGCGCTCGACGAGCTGAACCAGAAGTACCCCGGCTTTCGGGAGCGGCTCTACGACGACAAGGGCGAGCTCCGCCAGTTCATCAATATCTACCGGAATGACGAGGACATTCGCTTCGGCTCCGGCCTCAAGACGCCGCTGCAGGATAGTGACGATCTTTCCATCGTCCCGGCGGTCGCTGGAGGCTGACCTCCATGGCGCGGACGACCGTGCGCCTGACGTTCCGCGGCGACGCTCGAAATGACCCGATCATCTACCGGCTCGGCCAGGATTACAAAGTGGTGACGAACATTCGGCGCGCCGACGTCGGCAACGATACCGGCTGGGTCGAGCTCGACCTCGACGGCGAGAAGACCGAAGTCGACCGGGCGCTCGAGTACTGCCAGAGTCGCGGTATCGGGGTCGAGCGGCTGGAGCACCAGTGAAGGTCGCCGTCGCGATGAGCGGCGGCGTCGACTCGTCGGTTGCCGCCGCGATCATGCGAAACGAGGGCCACGACGTCTTCGGCGTGACGCTCCAGCTCTGGCCGAAGGAAATGGCGGCAAAGGACCTGGACAAGCATCACGGCTGCTGCTCGCTGGACGCGGTCGAGGACGCCCGCCGCGTCGCCAACCGGCTGGGCATTCCGTACTACGTGCTGAACTTCGAAGCCGACTTTCGATCATCCGTGATCGACCCGTTCACGCAGGCCTACCTCGAGGGGCGCACCCCCAACCCCTGCATCCGGTGCAACGAGACGATCAAGTTCGGGCTGCTGCTGCGCAAGGCACTGGCGCTGGGCGCCGACCGGCTGGCTACCGGCCACTACGCGCGCATCGCGCAGGGGCCCGACGGCTACACGCTCCGCAAAGCCGTCGACCTTCGGAAAGACCAGTCGTACGTGCTCTACCAGCTCGGCCAGGAGGAGTTGGGCGTGCTGCGCTTTCCGATCGGCGACTGGTCGAAGACGCGGGTCCGCGAGCACGCGGCGGCGCTCGGCCTGGTCACCGCGCTCAAGCCGGAGAGCCAGGATATCTGCTTCGTGGCCGACGGCAGCTATCGGAGCTTGCTGAAGGATCGATTTGATGGGCGGGTCAGGCGCGGCCCGATCGTCGACGAGAGTGGCGCCGTGGTCGGCGAGCACGACGGGGTCGCGATGTACACGATCGGCCAGCGCTCGGGCCTGCGGCTCCAGACGTCCGGTCCGGCCGCGGCGCCGCGCTATGTCAGCGGGATCGACGCGACCAGCAACACCGTCCGGGTAGGCGGTCCAGAACGGTTGCTGCGCTCGAGCTGCCGCGTGGAAGACGTTCGCTATGTGGCCGGACGTTCGCCGTCGGGTCGATTTAAGGCCAAGGTCAAGGTCCGATCCCACGCGCCGGAAGCCGAGGCGCTGGTCATCCCGCTGGGCGACCGGGCGCGGATCGATTTCGATCAACCGCAGCGCGCGCTGGCACCCGGCCAGGCGGCCGTCTTCTACGATGACGACCGCCTGATCGGTGGCGGGCCGATTGCCGCGGACGACGTGTGACGCGGCTCGACGCCGCCTCCCAGCACCCGCTGCTGCCGACCTTCGCGCTGATCGCGGTCGTGTACTTGACCTGCCTGGGCGGCGTGCTCGCCGCGCGGCTGGCCTGGCGGGGACGGACCGCCTACTGGCTGGCGGTGCTCGGCGTATTTTGCTTCCTGGTCGGGGCGCTCTGGGGGCGCGGGTACATCTCGGGCGGCGCGACCTTCACCTTCGTGAGCGCCGGCATCGTGCTGGCGGTCTTCGGCGTGGCGCTCGATCTGATTTTCGGCCCGCCGTTCAGCCAGGCCGGCGCCGAATAGGATAGGGACCGTGGCCGACGAGCACTCGGACAAGTACATGATGGCGCCGATTACGCGGCGCGAGGACTACTCGCCGACGCTGTGGTCGGTCTGGATGAAGCCGCCCGAGGCCCTCGCATTCCGGGCCGGCCAGTACGTCGCCTTCGGGGTGGCCAACCACGACAAGGTGCTGGAGCGTGCATTCTCGATCGTCTCCAGCCCCTACGAGCCGGAGCTGGAATTTTTCATTGAACGAGTCCCCGAGGGCGCCCTTTCGCCCAAGCTCCACCAGTTGCAGGTCGGCGATGCCGTCTTCATGCGCAAGAAAGCGAAGGGGATCTTCAACGTCGACGTCAAGTCGGGGCACAGCCAGCATTTCCTGATCTCGACGGTCACCGGGATCGCTCCCTACATCAGCATGGTCCGTACCCTGGCCCGGGATCTGAAGGAAGGCCGCCTGGCGCAACCGTTTCGTCTCGTCGTCCTCCAGGGCGTCTCCAAGTCGGACGAGTTCGGCTACGACCGGGAGTTGCAAGCCGCGGCTGAGGCGTACCCCTGGCTCACCTACATTCCGACCATCAGCCGGCCCTGGGAGGACCCGGAGTGGCAAGGCGAGCGGGGGAGGGTGGACGACCTGGTCCGCAAGTACGCCGACAACCTGGAGCTCACGCCGGAGACGACCACGGCCTACCTGTGCGGCAACCCCGGCATGATCGTCAATGCCCGCGACATGCTTCGGCGTCGCGGCTTCGAGCAGGCCTCCATCAAGGAGGAGACCTACTGGGCACCTGGGGAAGGGGAAGTCGAATACTGACACCGGCGTCGCCAGCTAGAATCTGACGCCGTGCCCTTGATCGGCGCCCTGCCGCAGCCCATCACCTCGGCGCCGCTCGTTTTGTTCATCTATGTTGTGCTCATCTTGATGCTGGGCAGCGCCCTGGCCAGCGTCCTCCTGCGCAATACGCTGTACGCGATCGGTGCGTTCGCCGCGAGCATGGTGCTGGTCGCCCTCCTCTATTTGGCGATCGCGCCGTTCCTCCTCTTCGCCGTGCAGCTGCTGGTTTTTACGACGGTCAGCGCGGCGCTCTTGATCAGGCTGCTACGGGAAACTACCGGACTCAGGCCGGCAACCCTGGGACCGCTCAGCCGCGAATGGATCATCGGTGCGGCGGTCTCGGCGGCAGTGCTGGCGCTGCTCGAAGTCGTGCTGGGCGCGACGGCCTGGCCCGTTGGCTTTTGCTGCGGCTTCATCGTCGGTCTCGGCCCGGTGCTGACCAACACGTACCCTGTGGGGCTCGCCGTCCTGGTTGTGATCCTCGCGTCCGCGGCGCTGGGGAGTGGGTTGCTCCTGGCTGCCCCCACCCTGCCCTCCCCCAGAGGGGGAGGGTCAGTACGGAGGCGCGAATGAGCGCCGGGCTCAATCTGGTGCTGGTTGGCTCCGCTGCTCTTTTTGCGGTCGGGGCCTTCGCTCTCGTCGCCCGACGCAGTGCCATCGTGATGCTGCTCGGCACGCAGTTCATGTTCGCAGCCGCCAGCATCGCGTTCGTCGCGTTTGGCCGATTTGGCCTCGGAGCCCGGAACCAGAACGCCGGCGCCGCGGTGTCGCTGTTCGTCGGCGCGACGGCAATCGCCGAGCTCGCCGTCGGCCTCGCCATCGCGGCGCTGCTCTACCGTGAACACCGGAGCTTCGCTGTCGACGCGGACCACCGGTAGGCCGGCCGAACCGTGACGCTCACCCTTCTCGCGGCGGCGGCGCCCAAGGGGCCGCTCGACACCTGGAGCCCTACGCTGCTGGCGCTGTTCTCGCTGCTGCTCCCGCTGATCGCCCTGTTGGTCATCCTGGCCTTCACCATCGACTCGCGCCGGCTGAGCGCGGCGATTGCGGTCATCTTCACCCTGGCCGCTGTCATCTCCGCGCTGCTGGTGGTGGCGATCGAGGTCGCCCATCCGCTCCACCTCGAGCGGCCTGCGACCTTTCTTCAGTTCTTCACCGGGCAGTCTGGCAGCGCCTCGGAGTTGATCCTTCAGTGGGGCGTGCTGGCCGACCCCCTGGCCGCCGTCGTCGCCTTCACGGTGGCCTTCGTCAGCCTGCTCATCCAGGTCTACGCGGTTGCTTTCATGCGCCGGGAGGATGGCGTCGTCCGCTTCTTCTGCGTCCTGCTGTTCGCCACCTTCGCCATGCTCGGCGTCACGCTGGCGACCAGCTATTTCGCGATGCTGCTGTTCTTCGGCCTGGTGACGCTGTCGACCTACCTGATGATCGGGCACTGGTGGCAGCGGGAGGAGGCGTCCGCCGCCGCCTGGCGTGCCTTCACTGTCTCCGCGATCGGCGACCTGGCGTTGCTGGTGGCCGTCGCCTACATCTTCTTCCGCTTCAACGAGCTCAACTTTCAGGCGCTCGCCGGCCAGTACGCCGGCCACAAAGTCAGCGCCAACGGCCTCTTCGTCATGGCGATCCTCGTTTTCGTCGCGGCCGCGGCAAAGTCGGCGCAGTTCCCGCTGCACGTGTGGTTGCCGTGGAGTGCTCAGGCCCCCGCGCCGGCCGCCGCCTTGATCCACGCCGCGGGTAGCGCCGTCTGCGGCATCTACTTGATCGCCCGCAGCTACGCGCTCTTCCACGCCAGCCCTCGGGCGCTGGCGCTGCTCGCCATCGTGGGCGGTGTCACAGCGGTCCTCGGCGTGATCTGGGCGCTCTTCCAGGACAACCTGAAGCGCGCCATCGCCTATACCACCATGAGCGAGCTTGGCCTGATGGTGCTGGCGCTCGGCATCGGCGCCTACGGCGCCGGGGTCTTCGAGCTGTTTACGCATGCCTGGCCGAAGGCGCTCCTCTTCCTCGCCGCCGGCGTCATCATTCGTGAACTGCGCACCGAGCGGCTGGCGGAGATGGGCGGGTTATGGCGCCGGATGCGCTTCACCGGAATCGTGATGGGGATCGCCGTCGCCGCCGGGGCGGGCATTCCCCCCTTCAGCACCTTCTGGAGCAAGGACGCGATCCTGTCGAAGGCACTGGCGCTGAGCAGTCCGCTGGCGATTGGCGTGATCACGGCGGTGACCTTCCTTGGTGCGATGGCGCTCGTTCGGATCTTCGCGCTGGTGTTCAGCGGCGAAACCGCCCGCCGGCGGCGTTTCGAGCCGGAGCGGATCCGCGACGCGGGCGGCCGCATTGCACTGGCTATGTCGCTCCTCGCGATCCCCAGCGTCGTATCCGGGATCCGCGGCTTCCGCGCGCGAACCGATCCGATCGCCTTTATCACTTTTCCCGGCGTGCCGCTGGCCAACTCGCACTTCCGGGCAGCCGCCGTGATTGCCGCCACCGGCGTGCTGGGCGCCGCGGTTGCCTGGGTGGTGTACGCGCGGCGCGTGTCCCTTCCAGCCGCGTTACACCCCGTGACCCGGGCGCTAGGGGAGGGATTCCTCATCGACCGGGCCTATCGGCTGGGCGGCGCTGGGGTCCTGCTTCCGATGAGCCGCGCGGCGGGATGGGTCGAGACGCACATCATTGATGGCGGCCTTGATCTGGTCGCCGAAAGCGTCGCCTTCGCCGGACACCCGCGGCGCTGGCTCGCCGATGTGCGGGCCCGCCAGCTGGTGATCGGACTGTTTGCCGGCGTCGTCGCGCTGGGCGTGGTGACGATCATTCTTGCCGGCCGGATCATCGGGAATGCCGGATGACATTCCTGCTCAGCAGCATGGTGTGGGTCCCAGCGCTGGCGGCGATTGGGTTGCTCTTTTTCCCCGCGCGCACCGACCTCCAACGCCAGCGCATCCGGTCGTATACGACCGGCGCCGCGGCGCTGGTGCTCGCGTTGGGCGTGCTGATGTGGTACGGGTTCCGCGACCAGAGCGGAACCTTTGCCTTCGAAGAGACCCGCCAATGGCTTCCGGCGGTCGGCTCCAGTTATCACCTTGGCGTTGACGGCATCAGCATGCCGCTGATGCTCTTGAGCGCTTTCCTCTTTGTCTTCGCGGTTCTATCGTCGGGCCGCGTGCGCGAGAACACGAAGGAATATTTCATCCTGCTGCTCCTGCTGGAGACCGGCATCCACGGCGTCCTGTGCTCGCTCGACTACCTGCTCTTCTTCCTCTTCTGGCAGATGCAAGCGGTGCCCCTGTTCTTGCTGATCGCCCGCTTCGGCGGCGCCCGCCGTATCCAGGCCGCCTGGAAGCTGCTGGCGGTCGAGCTGGCGGCGAGCACCCTGCTGCTCCTGGCGATCCTGATCCTTTACTTCAAAGCCCCCACCCATACCTTCGACATCGTGACCCTGCATGACCTGTCGCTGCCGGTGGCGATGGCGACGCTGGTTACCTGGCTGTTTTTCATCGGCTTTGCCGTCAAACTCGCCGCCTTTCCTTTCCACACCTGGTTCATTGATGCGCAGGCCGAAGCATCGGTGCCGGTCGCTCTGATCCTGGGCGGAGTGATGGTCAAGCTCGGTGCCTACGGCATCATCCGCGTCGATGTTGGTGAGTTTCAGACGGCGTTCCACAAGATCGCCGGCGCCGTCGTCGTGATCGCCGTGGTGACCGTGCTGTGGAGCGCGATCGCGGCGCTCGGCCAGGGCGACATCCGGCGCCTGGTGGGCTACGTCGTGGTCAGCCACATGGGCCTTGTCTTCCTGGCCGCGGCCTCGACCGCCCCGGTCGCCGTCAACGGCGCCGTCCTGCTGCTGGTCGCCGACGGCCTGACCGCCGCGCTGCTCGTCGTGATGGCGGCGGCCATCGTTGAGCGCAGTGGCACGACCTCGATTGCGGCGATGGGTGGGATGGCCGGGCGAATGGGCAAAGGGGCGGTCCTCTGGATCGTGGCCGCGCTGGCCGCCATCGGCTTCCCGGGGCTGGCGGGCTTCGTCGCCCAATTCCTGATCGCGGTCGGCACTTACCCGAGCCATCGAATCGCCACGCCGCTGGCGCTGCTGGGCACGCTGGTGATCGTCGGGGCGATGCTGGTGACCGTTCACCGAATCTTCTTCGGCGCCATGCCGGAGCGCCACGGACGAGTCCGCGACCTGGGAACGCTCGAGCTGGCCAGCGGCGTGGGCCTGGCCTCGCTGATCGTGTTGCTGGGTCTGCTGCCGGCGATCCTGATGGACAGCATCAACTTTTCGGTGATCAGCCTGCTCTCGAGGGGCAGCGGATGAGCAGCGTCGGCAACCTCCTCGCCTTCTCCCCCGAACTGTGGCTGCTGGCCGGCGCCCTGGTCGTCTTCCTGATGGCCAGATTCATGCCCGGTGCCTCGACCACGACGGTCGCGCTGGTCACGGTGGTGGCAGCCTTCCTGGCGCTGGCTACGCAATTCAAGCAGACGATCACGATCCTCGACGGTGCCTTCCTGCTCGACGGGTTTGCCATTTTCATCGATGTCGTGGTGCTCGCCGCAGCCGCGTTGACGCTGCTCGCCAGCCGGGCGGACATCCTTCCTGGCGATGGGCAATCCACCGCCGTGCCGGGCTTCTTCCTGCTAGTGACGTTGGGCGCCATGCTGGCGGCCTCCGCCGCCGAGATGGTCTCACTCTTTCTGGCGCTGGAGCTGCTCGCGGTCAACCTTTATGTGTTGAGCGTGCTGGCACGGCGAGGTATCGCCCCGGCCACCGCCGGCATGGGATATCTGGTGGCCGGCGCGGCGAGTTCGGCGCTGCTCCTCTATGGACTGGCGCTCGTCTTCGGCCTGACCGGGGAAACCCAGCTGGCAGCTGCCGGCCGCGTGTTGGCCGCGATCGGGCCAAACCAGCCGGCTGTGCTGCTCGCGCTCAGCCTGCTCCTGGGCGGGCTTTCGCTTCGCATGGGAATGCTACCGGTGGGCTGGTGGACGCGCGGCTTCGAGGCGGGCATCCCGCTGCGGGTCATCATCTATGTGCAGTCGGCCGGCGTGGTCACCGCCTTCGCCGTCTTCGGCCGGATCGCGGCGTCCACGTTCGCGGGCACCCGGATTCCATACGCGGCGGTGATCGCCGGCGTGGCGGCGCTCGCCATGACGGCCGGGAACCTGCTGGCCCTGACGCAGACCAGCGTCCGGCGCCTGCTCGTCTACTCCAGCATCGGCCAGGCAGCCTTCGCCCTGGCGGCGTTCACCAACCTGAAGGGCACGGGCCTCAGCGCGCTCCTGGTTTTCCTGGTCGCGCTTGCCCTCAGCAACGTTTGCGCCTTCACCGCGGTCATCGCCTACGCCCGGTTTGTGCATAGCGACGCGATCCGGGACCTCGCCGGCATGTCGCGGGCGGCACCCGGGCTCTCGATCGCCCTGGCGGTTGCGCTGGTGTCCCTGAGCGGGCTTCCCCCCGCCGCCGGTTTCTTCGGCAAGCTCTTCGTCCTCCAGGCGGCGGTCGACGGCGGCTATGCCTGGCTGGCCGTGGTGGGCGCGTTCAACATCATGTTCACGGCGATCGGCTACCTGCGGGTCCTCCGGATCGTGTTTATCGATCCGCCGGTCTTCGAGGTGGCGGCCGCCCGGCTCGACTGGGGCATCAGGGCCGCGGTTGGGCTGGCGTCCGCCGGGGTGGTCTTCATGGGCCTCCTGCTGGGACCGCTCCACGCCGCCGCCACGTATGGCGTGGGCGCCCTTCTTCACTGAGCGTGCAGGCGAGTCCCGCTATCAAGCTTTAGCTCAGCCGGCCGGCCGATCTCCCTGCCGCGGGCAGGGTAACCTTGCGCCCAGTGTCCTCGTTTACCGGGCGGCCAATGGCTCACCCTCCGCCCCGGCGCCGGCGACGCGGCTCGCGGCGCTTTTCCCCGACCGGCGTAACGGCACGCCCGCCGCAGATCGGCCATCGCGGCGGGCCACACTGGCTTCGCCGCATCCTGCTGCTGACAACGGCCGGCCTGCTGGCGATGCTGATCGGGACCGGCACCCTCCTCTACACCTATGCCGGCGAACTCCCCAGCCTCGACCACCTCAACGCGCAGAGCCTGCCGCAAACCACCCGGATCTACGCCCGTGATGGCGTGACGTTGCTCGAGGAGCGCTACCAGCAGCGCCGCACCGTGGTCCCGCTGGACGAGATGGCCTGGGACCTCCGACACGCCACCATCGCCATCGAGGACAAGGACTTTTACAACCACGGGGCGGTCAACCCGGTCCGGATGCTCGCCGCCGGGGTGTACGACGTCCTGCACCAGGAAGCGGCACAGGGCGGCAGCACGATCACCCAGCAACTGGTCAAAAATTACCTGCTGAACGCCAGCGCCAGCAGCCGCAGCCTCGACCGCAAGGCGCGCGAGCTGATCCTCGCGTTCGAGCTGGAGCGGCAGTACACGAAGGACCAGATCCTGGAGATGTACCTCAACACCATCTTCTACGGCAACCAGTCCTTTGGCGTGGAGGCGGCGGCACAGACCTATTTCGGAACGTCCGCCCGCCGGCTGGATCTCGCTCAGGCCACCTTCCTGGCGGGCCTGCCCCAGCGTCCGACGTACCTCAACCCGTTCCTGAGCGAGGGATACGCCCACGCGCGCGGCCGCCAGCTCAATGTCCTCAACGCGATGGTGCGTGACGGCTACATCACCGCCGCGGTCGCCGACAAGGCGTACGCCGTCGACCTCCAGCCGAAGCTGGCGGCGACGCATCAGGCAGCGGTCGGCCAGCGTGCCTCACTGGCACCGCACTTCGTGGATTTCGTCTGGAACGAGCTGGAGCAGCGCTACGATCCGGGCTACCTGCTCCGCGCCGGGTTGAAGGTGATCACCACGCTGGATCCGAAGACGCAGACCGTGGCTCAGCAGGCGGTGCACGACGGCATCGGGCGCTACGCCAAAAGCAACCGGGTCAACAATGGCGCGATGCTGGTCATGAACCCGCACACGGGGGAGGTGCTGGCCATGGTTGGCAGCGCCGACTACTCCAACGCCGACATCGGTGGCCAGGTGAACTACACGGTCGCCCCGCGCCAGCCGGGCTCGTCGTTCAAGCCCTATACCTACATCACCGCGCTGATGAACGGCTGGACCCCGGCGTCGCCACTCGAGGACCGCAACGGCGCTCATGCCTTCCCGGGATACCCGGTGCACGACTGGGACAGCAGGGAACTCGGCACCATCACCTTGCGGGAATCCCTCCAGAAATCACGCAACATCTCGTCCGTACACCTCTTCAAAGACGTCGGCATCCAGAAAGTGTTTACGACGGCGCGCAACCTTGGAATCAGTACGCCGCTCGACCCGAGCTTGCCGACGACCCTCGGAGCCAGCGAACTGCGAATGATCGATCATCTCTCCGCCTACAGCGCGTTCGCGAACGGCGGGCACCGGATTCGGCCGCTGGACGTGCTCGAGATCCGGGACGCGGCCGGCACCCTGCTGGAGTCCACCCCCCCGCAGCCCGACGCGGGTGAGCGCGTGCTTCCGGCCTCGGCCACCTACCTGTTGACCGACATCCTGAAGGGGGCCGTGCGTCCGTCGATGGGTTTCCCGGTCGCTGCCAAGTCCGGCACCACCACCGACTTCAAGGATGCCTGGTACATCGGCTACACGTCGGACCTGGCGGTGGCGTCCTGGATGGGCCGCACGGTGACCAAGCCGACGCCCCATAACGAGTCGATGAACGGGCTGTGGGGCGAGATCGGCCCGGCCTCATCATGGAAGCAGTTCATGAAGGCCTACTACGGCTCCAAGAAGCCGGCCGATTGGGCACGCCCCGCCGAGGTGGCGCCGATGACGCTCTGCAAGCTGACCGGGCAGCCGGCCGCCGCCGACCTGCCGGCCGAGCTGGCGGTCCAGGACCTCGCCGTTACCCCCGATCCGGCGCTGCCCCTCGCCGGCTGTGGATCGGCATCCGGCAGCGGGAGCCTCCCTGGCGGAAAGCCCTCGGGCGATAGCACCGGGCTCCCTGGCGTATTGCCCTCGCTCAGCCCGCTGCCGCTACCGACCCTGCCGCCGATCGTTCCCTGAATACGGGTCGAACCGGGCCGCCTAACGGTCCTTGACGCGTCGGCAGAAAGCGCCTTTACTCAGGTCATGGTGCGCCGGCCCAACGAGAGGTCGGGTGCGAAGGACGAGCCCGATCTCCCGCCCAATATTTTCGTCATCGGCCTTCTCCACGATCTCAAGGAGGGCGGCTATGGCTGGCGCGCCTGGGCGGCGTTCTGGCGGGCATCCTGGGTCCGGTCGATGCAGATTTTTGGCATGAGCGACCAGTTGCGGGCCTCCTGGCTGCGTTTCACGGTGGTCGGCGTCATCGGCATCGCTCTGGCGGCCCTCGGGGTCTTCTCGACCTTCGGGCTCAACGACGCGATCTGGTTCCTCATCAGCAGCCTGCTCTGGTGGGCCGTGCTGATGTTCGACCTGGCCCTTCATCTCGGGCTGATGGTCAACCTCGAGTCCGGCGAGCTGCAGACATCGCTCGGCTGGCCCAACCGCCTGACCGAGCTGCGCGGGTTCGCCGCCGTCTGGGTCGCGTGGGGGGCGCACTGGGCAAGTCAGGGATCGTACGTTCCGCTGGTCGCGGTCTTCGGCCTGGCCGCGTTCACCGACCTGGCGGACGGCTGGCTGGCTCGGCGCCGCCACGCCTCGACCCGCTGGGGCCGCCTCTACGATCCTTTCATGGATGGGCTCTTCTTTAGCGTCGCGGCGATCTCGCTGGCCGTCATCGGCATCCTGCCGCAGTGGCTCGCCGCGCTGGTGACCGTGCGCTACGCCTTCCCGATTGTCGGCGGCATCGCTTTCTTGGTGGTCCGGCGCCGCACGCTTCGCGTTCGCCACACCACCTGGGGTCGAGCTTCGTCGGCGGGCATCGCGCTCACCGTGTTCGCCGCCGCCGCCGCGACCGCCTTCAACCTGCCGTTCACCACCATCGAACCGGTGCTCTACGCGGTCGTCGCCATCACGGCGGTCGGGGCGTTCGTCACGGTCCTCATGAAGGGCATCGAGCAGGTCTGAAGCCTGGAATGAGCCGGTGGTTGGACCCATCCTTGCTGTTGTCGTGATCGCTCTCGGCGTTGGTCTTTTGCTCTGGTGGGGAACCCGCCTGCCGCCGACCAGGCCGCGCCCCGGCAGCCGGCATCGTGGGGAGACGCTGATGGACGTGCACAAGCGGCTGCGACGACCCAAGCCACCCCGGTAGCGCCCGTCAGCTTTGGGCGGTCGGCGCTGGGTCTGCCCACCTAGAATGCCTGTGGTGCGACTTCGGCAGCTCGCCGCCATTGGGGTTGTCCTGGCCTGCGCCGCGTGCGCGACCGCACCGTCCGGAAATGCAGTCGCCACCATCAAGGTTGGCGCGCTCTTTCCACTGACGGGCGCGCAAGCCCCACTGGCCAAGCAGGAGTACGCCGGCGTCCAGATCGCTCGTGACCTCGCCAACGCCGATGGTGGGGTGGAGGGGGTGCCGATCGCGCTGATCACGAAAGACCTGACCTCGGAGGCCGACGCGACCAGCCGGGTCCAGGAGCTGAAGGCGCAGGGCGTGCAGACCATCCTGGGCGCCTACTCGAGCAGCCTCTCGATGCCGGTCAGCGCGGCGGCGCAGTCGCGCGGGTTGCTCTACTGGGAAGCCGGGGCCGTGGCGGATCAGCTGACGGGCCGCGGCTATCCGCTGGTCTTCCGGATTGGGGCGACCGGTGGAAACCTGGGGACGATGGCCAGCCACTTCGCGGCGACGGAGCTGGCGCCGCGGTTGAACACGTCCGCCTGGAGCCTGCGGATGGCTATCGTCCACAACGTGGACGGCTACCCGACCTCCGTGGCCAGCGCGGCGGCGCAGCAGGCCGCGCGCGACGGGATCCAGGTGGTCGCCGACATCGTCTACGACGCCCACGCGCCCGACTGGCCCGCCGTTCTCAAAGGGGTCCGTGCTGCGCAGCCGAACATCCTGGTGCTGGCGTCCTACATTGCGGACGGGGTCGACTTTCGGCGCGCCATGTTGAAGGACGGCCTGCGCGTCGACGCCTTGATCGGTTCGACCATGGCCCAGTGTGTTCCCGACTTCGGCGCCATGCTCGGCGCCGACGCGATCGGCGTCTTCGCGGCGGATCGTCCGCCGGAGGGCTTCAATCCAGAAGCGCTGAACGACACCGGGCGGGGAATCTACGCCCGCTTCGCGAGCGCTTACCGGCGCGAGTTCGGAAGCGACCCCACCGAAGAGTCCCTGGCGGGATTCAGCGCCGCCTGGGCTCTCTTCCACTATGTCATGTCGGGCGCGGGCGATCTGGGGGCAAGTGGCCTGGCGGCGGCGGCCCGCGGTCTCGACCTGCCGGCCGGCACGCTCGCGAACGGCGCCGGCGTGCGGTTCGCCACCACCGCCGCGGCTATGGGACAAAATACGCGGGCCGCCAGTGTCATCTGGCAGTGGCAGGGCGTCCGCCATAGCGTCACCGTCTACCCACCGGTCTTCGCGACCGGCTCGCCAGGCTTCATCCCGCTACCGCGGTGATCCAGGTCCGACTCGCCGCCCCGCGGCGGGCCGTGCGGGTCACCGGTTTGATCCTGGCGGCCGCGCTCCTCCGAGCCTTACTCCTGCCTCTCGGCGATGCGCTTAGCACGATCGTCTTCGGGGGTTGCTTGCTGGCGATCAGCTGGTTCGAGCGTGAGCCGTCGACGGGCGAGCCGCGATGGGGAAGGGGACGGTCGCTGATCGCCGGGTCGATGGTCGGCGCGATCTTGCTGGCGCCGGTCGTGACCGGGCCGCTCAGCGCGCGGGGCCTCGGCGCCTTCTGGTCCTGGGCGGCGATTGCCGCCGTGATCGCCAGCCTCGAGGAGACGTCGATCCGGGGCGTGCTCTACCGGCGTTGGGCGGGGGAGGCGGGAACGGTCGCGGCCATCCTCGCCGGCGCGGCGGTCTTCGCGCTGATCCACCTCCCACGCTACGGCCTCGCGGCTCTGCCACTGGACGCCGCCGTCGGACTGGCGCTCGGCGGGCTGCGCGCGCTGACCGGGCGGGTATTCCCCTGCGCGATTGCCCACACCCTGGCCGACTGGGGCGCCTGGTTCTGGGCATGACCGCGCGCCGTGCGGGGCTGGTCGCGCTCGTGCTCGGACTCACCATCGCGGCGCTCCTCCATGGCCGGGTCGCCGCCCCGCCTCTCTACGACGGCATAATCGTGCCCCCGGAGCCGTATCGCTGGGAGTCGCCGCCGCCGAACCTTCGTGCTGGAAACAAGCCGCCACTGCGAGGCGAGGCGACCCTGCCGGTGCTGAATGGTCAGGTGGCGGGTGGCGGGGTGCAGACGGACGACAGCCAGGTCGTCATCTATTTCGCGCCGGGCGTCTTCAAGGCGCCCGCCGCCGCGACGAGCGTGAAGTGCACGATCGAGCCCGACCCGAATCCGCCAGCGCCGCCGCCGGGTGTCGAGATTCGCGGAAATGTCTACCGGATCAACTGCCTGGGCCAGCCCGGTGGGGGGGTGGTGACGGTCGTCTCCAGCTACCACCTGACGATGCGCTTTCCGCCCGGAGCGTTCAAAGAGATCCAATACGACGAGGGGAGCGGGTGGCGGGCGCTGCGCACGCTGCGCGCACCCGGCGGCGACCCCTACGCCAGCGTCAACTCGCCAGGCTTCGGAGAATACGCTTCGACCGCCCCGATCGGCGCGCCCGGCGAGAGCATCTTCACCTCCCTGAGCCGCTACGTCGAGTTCTACGGGATCCTGGCATTCGTGATTCTCTTCGGGGTGATCGCCGTTATCCAGGAAATCCGCCGGCGAAGGCGGCGTGCCCCCACACGGCCAAACAAAAGGAGCTAAAACCCGTGGCTTCGGTATCGTGGTGCTCATGGCTCTCGTTCCGCTTCACGCCTTCGGGGCCCGCTACGACCTGCCCGCGCCGCTTTACCTGTTCCTGATCGGGGCGGGCGCGGTCGTCTTCATCTCCTTCTTGCTAGTGTTGCGGCGTCCGGTCGCCCGGCAACAGCCGGCGGGCGACGACGTCCCCCCGGTTCCGAACGTGCCGAGCTGGCCAGGCTGGCTGATGGTCGTCGTGGCCGTCGTCATGGTCGTCGGCGGGCTGTTCGGCACGCAGAGCACACCGGACAACATCGTGGTGACGGCGTTCTGGCTGGTCTTCTGGATCGCGGTGCCGATCAGCGTCGCCGTGATCGGCAACTACTGGCCGTACATCAGCCCCCTCAACGTCGTGGCCCGGCTGTTCGGCACCACGCCCCGCATGCCCTGGCCGGGTTGGCTCGGCTACTGGCCGGCGACCATCCTGTTCTTCCTCTTCGCTTGCGGCGAGCTCGTCTTCAACGGGGTCACCACGACGCCGGCGGGGACGGCGCAGGTGGTGCTCGCCTACGGCATCGTGAACGTCGTGATGGCGTACCTGTTTGGTGCGGAGACCTGGCTCCGCCGGGGCGAGGTCTTCTCGGTGCTGTTTGCCACCTGGGGTCGCCTCGGCTACTTCCGCCTGGGGGCCCCGGGAAGGCGCGGCTTCTTTGGTGGGCTCACGCGTCCGTTCGAGGCGTCGGTCAGCCGGTTGACCTTCGTCCTGATGCTGCTGGTTTCGGTCAGCTTCGACGGACTCCTTGCGACCCCGGCCTGGAAGGATCTCGTCGGCCGTCTGCCGGAATCGTTGCGGCCCGGCTCCGCCGGTTACACTGTCCTGCTCGTGCTCGTGTTCGCCGGCATGGTGCTGCTCATCTGGGCGCTCTTCGCCGGCTTCGCGGCCGCGGTGCGCGCCGTGGGCCACCTGGACCAGCCGCTGATCGAGGTCGTTGCCGGACTCATCCCCTCGTTGGTCCCGATCGCCTTCGGATACCTGCTGGCGCACAACTTCGACTACCTCGCCATCAACGGGCAGCTCCTGCTCCACCAGGCCTCCGATCCGTTCGGGATGGGCCTGAACCTCTTCGGGACCGTGGAATATGAACCGAACCGCAACCTGATTCCGACCGCGTTCGTCTGGTATTTCGAGATCGTGTTGATCATCGGCGTGCACATCGCGGCCGTCGTGCTGGCCCACGGGTATCTGGGACGGGTGGCCCGCACCGAGCGCCAGGGCCGGCGCGCCGAGTGGCCATGGATCGCCGCCATGGTCGGTTACACGATGACAAGCCTGTGGCTGCTTGCCCAGCCGATCGTCCAGGAGGGGGTCACCGGCTAAAGTCCGTGGCGCCACTGCATGCGAGCCTCAGCCTCTGGACGTGGCAATGGGATCCCACGGTGCTGGCCGGCACGCTGGCACTGGCCGGTGGATACGTCTGGCTGATCCGCAACGGCGGACGGACGACGGCATGGTCGCCGCTCGCGCGCCTGTACTTTGCCGGCGGCTTGCTGGTCCTGGTCCTGGCGCTCGAGTCGCCGATCGACGTGGGCGGGGACAACTACCTGTTCAGCTTCCATATGCTGCAGCACCTCCTGCTGGCCATGATCGTGCCGCCGCTGCTGCTGCTCGGTCTGCCCGAGGCGTGGCGGGCCTTCCGCCGCATCCGTGTGCCGGCACTGGCGGCCAGCATCATCTTCAACGTGGTGCTGGCCGTCTGGCACCTGCCATTTCTCTACGAGGCGACCCTGCGCGACCAGCCGGTGCACGTGCTCGAGCACCTGAGCTTCCTGGCTGCCGGTGTGCTCTTCTGGTGGCCGATCCTGGTGCCTGCTGGGCGGGCGGGGGCGATGAGCGTGATCGGGAAGATCGCCTATTTGGGCTTCGCCGGCGTGCCACCCACCATCCTGGGGCTCGCCTTCATCCTGTCGCCGACGGTGGTCTATCCCTTCTACGGAGCGGCACCGCGGGTGACGCCGCTCTCGCCGCTCGACGACCAGCTGGTTGCCGGGCTGGTCATGTTCGGGCTGGGCAACCTGATCTATTTCGCCGCCATCTGGATCATCTTCTTCCGGCTCGATGACAAAGCGGCGACAGCCGGCGAACGGCCGGTGGTCGAGATCGAATCCCCTGCCACAATGAGGCGATGAAATCGCGCCCGTCGGCGACCGAAGCGCTCCATACGTCCGGCTACCGGCTGACGATGCAGCGCCAGCTGGTTTGGGACACCCTGCGGCACAGCAAGAAGCACCTCAGCGCCGAGGACATCCTGGGCCAGATCCGGCGACAGTATCCGCGTTTCAACCTGGCGACGGTCTACCGCTGCCTCGAGGTGCTGGAGGAGCTCGGCCTCGTCAAGGAGACCCGCATCAGGGACCGCGCCTACTACGAGCTTGCCGAGGAGGGGACCGATCACTACCACCTGGTCTGCGACCAGTGCGGCTCGACGCTGCACATCGAGGGTGACCACATGGTGCCGGTGCTGCACCACATCACCGACGAGCACGAGTTCGTGGTGAGCAACGCCGACCTCGTCGTGCACGGCCGCTGCGCCCGTTGCCAGGCCAAGGCAGCTCGAACCCGGTAGCCGCCCAACTGCGAAGATAGGGACCGATGGCTGAGCCCGAGCCGGCGCGTCACGCGCAGCCACTGCACGATCCCGATGTTGACGAAGGCGGGATTGGCCGGTCCCTTCGCGACATCATCCTGGGCGGTCAGGACGGCCTGGTCAACGTCCTGGGCTTGGTGCTCGGGGTCGCCGCCGCCACCGCGCAACTCCGGATCATCCTCGCCGCGGCCTTAGCCGCAACCTTCTCGGAGTCGATCGCCATGGGCGGCGTCATGTACACCTCACTTCTAGCTGAGCGTGACTACTACCTGGCGATGCTCGCGAAGGAGCAGCAGGAGGTCGAGGAGGTGCCCGACGTGGAGACCGAGGAGGTGCGCCAGATCTTTCGCGAAAAAGGCCTGCACGGCGAGGTGCTCGAGCGCGTGGTCACAGAGATCACCAGCGACAAGAAGGTGTGGGTGGACGTGATGATGCGCGACGAGCTCCATCTGGCGCCCGTGAGTGGCACCGGGGTGGTCGCCCGTGCTCTCGTCACCGGGTTTGCGACACTGATCGGCTCGCTGATTCCCCTCGTTCCGTTCCTGTTCGTGCCGCTCTTTGGGATCTCCGTGACGGCGGCCACCATCATGGCGGTCCCGCTCTGCGCCATCGTGCTGTTTGCCGTCGGCGCCTACAAGGCGCTGACGCTCGTTGGCGACTGGCGGATCAGCGGCCTGCAGATGACAATCATCGGCATGGTCTCCGCCGCGGCGGGATACGGGATCGGGCGCCTGCTGCACGTCAGCGGCGCCTGACGGCTCCCGTTCAACCCCGCCAACGTTAGCGCGACGGAAACGTAACGAGTTCGCTATTGCGAACGATTCGCAATAAGATAGAATCGGTGCTCGGATGGCGACGGCATTGGCGGCGGTGCGAAGCTGGCGGACGACCTCGATGACGTCGGTTTCCTGGAGACTGAGCGGCCTATTCGGGAGCGTCGCGCTGCTGCACCTGGTCGGCTGGGGGATGATGCTGCTGCTGGTCGCCCCCCGTTACCCGGTGATGCTCGGCCTTGGTGGCCTCGCCTACGCCTTCGGCCTGCGGCATGCCTTCGACGCCGACCATATCTCGGCCATCGACAACACCACGCGCAAGCTGCTCCAGGACGGCAAGAAGCCGTTGGGCGTTGGCTTCTTCTTCTCATTGGGTCACTCGAGCGTGGTCTTCCTGATCGCGCTCGCGCTCGGGCTCGCCACCCAGTTCGTCGTCACGAACGTGGTCAGCGCCAATGGCGAGTTGAAGAGCCTGGGCGGGCTGGTTGGCACCGGTGTGTCCGGCGTCTTCCTGCTGCTGATCGGGATCCTCAACCTGATCATTCTCCTGGACATCGTTCGGCTGTTCCGCCGGATGAAGGCCGGCGAGTATGACCGGAATGCCCTCGAACACGAGCTCGTCGCCGGCGGCCTGCTGACCCGGCTGTTCGGCCGCCTCTTCAAGCTGATCAGGCACAGCTGGCAGATGTACCTGGTCGGATTCCTCTTCGGTCTGGGCTTCGATACGGCGTCCGAAATTTCCTTCCTGGCGATCTCCGCCGGCGCCGCCGCCCAGCGCATCCCGCTCTACGCCTTGATCTCGCTGCCGCTGATCTTCGCCGCCGGCATGTCGTTGATGGACACCGCCGACGGCGCGTTCATGTCCCAGGCATATTCCTGGGCGTTCTCCAACCCGGTGCGCAGGGTCTTCTACAACCTGACCATTACCGCGCTCTCGGTCTTTGTCGCCCTCTTCGTCGGGTTGTTCGAGCTGAGTCAGCTGCTCGTGCAGCAGCTCGAGCTCCGGGGCGGTGTCTGGGACGCGATTGCAGGGATGGACATCGGCGTGATGGGCTTCGTCATCGTCGGTGCCTTCGTCGTGACCTGGGTAGGCGCCTTCCTGATCTACACCAGCCAGCACATCGAGGATCGCTGGTCGGCGGCGCTTCGATCATAGTCCGGGCGCCCAAGCGCTAGGCTCAGATGGTGATCGTCCAGGCCCTCCTCCAGGCGCTGGCCTCGGCTTTCGACATGCTCTGGGAGGTCCTCTGGCCGCTGGCCCTGGGCTTCATCCTGTCCGCCGTCATCCAGAGCCTGGTCTCGCGCAGCGCCGTCGCGCACACGCTCGGCTCCGACTCGCCGCGCAGCCTGGGATTGGCCACCCTCTTCGGCGCCGCATCGTCATCCTGCTCCTACGCCGCCGTGGCGATCGCTCGCTCGCTCTTCCTGAAAGGCGCCAGCTTCCCGGCGGCGATGGTGTTCGAGTTTGCCTCGACGAACCTGGTCTTCGAGCTGGGCCTCATCCTGTTGATCCTGCTGGGCTGGCCGTTCCTGGGTGCCGAATTCGCGGGCGGCGTCCTGATGATCGTCATCCTGGCGCTGCTCTTCCGCTGGACCTTGCGTCCGCCATTGATCGAGGCGGCGCGCCGCCAGGCCCAGCGGGGGCTGCGCGGCCGGATGGAAGGTCACGCCGCGATGGACATGTCGGTCCCCGACGGCCCCTTCTGGCGACGACTGCTGTCAGGGCGCGGCCTTACCGCCGTGAGTCACAACTTCTGGATGGACGTGACGTCCGTGTGGACCGATATTGGCCTCGGCCTCCTGATCGCCGGCGCGCTCGCCGCCTGGGTGCCCGCATCGTTCTGGCAGGGGTTCTTTCTGACCAGTCATCCGGTGCTCTCCCAGGTCTGGGGACCGATGATCGGCCCCCTGATCTCGCTCCTCAGCTTTGTCTGCTCGGTCGGCAACGTCCCGCTGGCCGCGGTGCTCTGGAACGGGGGAATCAGCTTCGGCGGCGTGATCGCGTTTATCTTTGCCGACTTGATCATCATCCCCATCGTCAACATCTACCGGAAGTACTACGGCGGGCGGATGGCGCTTTACCTGCTGGTGGTCTCCTACGCGGCGATGGCGCTCGCCGGCTTGCTGATTGGCTTGCTGTTTCAACTGCTCGGCCTGGTGCCCACGCACCATCCGGTGGTGGTGCTGGTGACCGGGCCGACCCTCAACTACACCAGCGTGCTCAACGTCATCTTCCTCGGCATCATGGCCCTGATGGGCTGGCGATTCCTGCGGACGGGCGGGCTCGCGATGTTACGGATGATGGAGCGGCCGGCGGAAGAGCACGGCCATCAGGATCACGCCACGCACCAGGACGGCGGCGAGCTCACGCCCGGGGATGCGACGCCGCATCACCGGGGACATTGATGCCGAGCGCTCGCGCCAGTGCGCGATCCATCCCGGAGTGCGCGGCCAGCGTCGCGCCCTGCGCCTTGAGCCGCTGACGCAGCTCGGTCTCCAGGTGCCCGGTGACCGCGATCACGACCGGGGCGGGCCGCAGGTGCGTCAGATGACCGACTAGTTCGAGCTGCTGTTCTGGTCTCAGCGTGGCCTGCAGGAGGACCACCTGGTCTCGGTCCCAGGTGCGGGTCCGAGCATCGGTGGGACTGACCCCCTGCGCCGCAATTCCAAGCCGCCCGGCTGCCGCCCGAGCGCGCTGAGCGAACAAAAGGTCGTCCTCGACGATGAACAGCTTCCTGGCCACGGCTGCAGAATAGCCGGTCGATCGCGCGAGTCGACCTTTTGGCCATCGCCAAAAGGTACTTGGCGCTTGCTATAATCGCGCCCGGGGAAAGTTGGGTCGAAGGCCAAGCGGATCGCTCCGGCGAAGACTCTGAGATCCAAAGACAAAAGAAAGGAGATCCGCCGTGAGCTTCAGCGACAAGACTTTGACGTGCCGTGATTGTGGCCTCAACTTTATCTTCACCGTCGGTGAGCAACAGTTCTACGCCGCCAAGGGGTTCCAGCACGAGCCGTCCCGCTGTCCCGACTGCCGGTCGATCAACCGCAACGTGCGGGGCACCGGACGCGCCAAGGAGCTTCACGAGGTGATCTGCGCCGAGTGCGGCAAGCCCGCCCAGGTCCCGTTCACGCCCACCATGGGCCGCCCCGTCTACTGCAGCGACTGCTTCGACAAGGTCCGCGCAACGAGACGATAACGGCCGGCCGCCGTCCGTAACGGCACACGTAAGGTTTCCGGCGCAGCATCGGGTTGGACACGCCGGCACACGTGTGCCGCGCGGAAGGAGCTGAGCTGGGATGGCAAACGCGACGAATCCCGCCTTCCATTTGCTCGACCCCGCCGACGACCATGCGGGCGCGCGCGTCCGCCGAATCGGTGGCCTGACGCTCTGGGCGGAAACGCTCGCCTTCCGTACCGCCTCGGCCCGGGAATTCCTCGACGTGACAGAGCAGGTCGCGGCGGTCGTCCGCCGATCCAGGGTCTCCCAGGGATGGGTCTCGGTCTTCTCGAAGCACACGACGGCGGCCGTCGTGCTCAATGAGAACGAGCCGCTCCTGCTGGAGGATATGGGCGCGATGCTGGAGCGGCTCTCCGCGGCGGGCGGCCTGTACCGGCACAACGACCTGAGCCGGCGCACCGGCGAGATGGATCCGGAGGAATGCGCGAATGGGCATGCCCACTGCCAGCATCTGCTGATCGGGGCCAGCGAGAACATCCCGGTCGGCGACGGGCGGCTGGATCTTGGCCGCTGGCAGCGAATCTTCCTGCTCGAGCTCGACCGGCCGCGCGACCGTCAGCTGGTCGTCCAGGTCTTCGGCGCCTGACCCGGTAACCTAGAACCTCTGGGGGCCGCAAGCCACGGAAGGAGGTTCTCATGCTCGAGAAGTTCACCTGGTACAAGCAATCCGCCTATCAGTGGAAGGGCGAGGGGATCACCGTCTACATCGATCCCTGGGGCCTTCGAAAGGACCAGGACGAGCCCGCCGACGTGATTTTCATCACCCATGCGCACGCCGATCACTATGAGCCGAGCGACATCGAAAAGATCCGCAAAAGCACCACCCAGTTCGTCGCGCCCAAGGACGTTGCCGACAAGCTCAAGGGCAACATCAAGGCCGTCAAGCCGGGCGAGTCCCTCGACGTGGCGGGGATCAAGTTCCAGACGGTGCCCGCCTACAACACCGCGCCGCATCGGCTCAACGCCCATCCCAAGAGCAACAACTGGGTCGGCTACATTCTCAGTCTGGATGGGCATCGCTACTGGTTTTCCGGTGACGGGGATCCAAATCCCGATGTCGAGCAGGTGAAGACCGACGTTGCCCTGGTGTGCATCGGTGGCGACCCGTACGTTATGAACGCGTCTGAGGCGGCAGGGTTGGTGAAGAAGATCCGGCCCCAGCTGGCGGTCCCAAACCACTACGGCTACGTCATCGGTGTGCCGTCCGATGGCGAGACGTTCGCCCGGGAAGCCGCGCCCATCAGGGTCGAGATCATGAAGCCGGTTAACGCCTTCGAAAGGACGGAGGCCGCCGCCCACTAAAGGATCGATTCCGTCGCCCGGGAACTTTCCGGGTCCGTCGGCGTCTGAGAGATGACGTATACGACGGAACAGGAGGTTCCCTATGGTCAACAAGCTCGTTCCCGCGGCGGCGGCGACCCTGGCGCTCTTTCTGACGCAGGCGCTCCCGGCGGCGGCCTGCGGCGGGTTGATCGCTCCCAACGGTGCGATCCGGCTGGAGCGGGCGACCACGCTGGTGGCGTGGCACGACGGCGTCGAGCGCTACCTGACCAGCTTTAGCTACAACGGCTCGGCCTCCAGCTTCGGCTGGATCGTGCCCCTACCGGCCGTTCCCGAGAAAGTCGAAGAGGGTGGCGGCTGGACCCTCCAGCGGCTCTTCCGCGAAGCCCATCCACAGCCCCAAATCTTCGACCTCGCCTTTGCTGCCCAGCGTGCCAGTCCCACCACCGCGGAGGTCCTCCAGCAGGTCCAGGTGCGGGCGCTCGACATCACCGTGCTCCGCGGCAGCGGCCAGGCGGTGCTCGACTGGGCGGCCGAGAACGGCTTCGCCGTCGACGCTGAGACCCGGGCCCACGTTGTGCATTACGCGCAGGGCAGCCCGATCTTCATGGCGGCAAAGTACAACGCCGGCCGGGCGCAGCAGCAACGACTGCTGTTCGGCGACGGCGCCCCGGTTCTGATCACGCTGAAGATCCCGCATCCGTGGATCCCATTCGAAGTACTCGCCGCCGGCGCGCAGGTGCAGGCCGACCTGTACTTGCTGTCGGACAAGCCGGTCAACACGAGTGAGTGGCGGGCGCTCATCGGCGTCTCGGGCGTTGGCACGGCGGTGCAAGGCGCGGAGGGTTTCACCCTCGAGTTCCAGGAAAAGATGACCGACAGCCTCTATCGGGATCTGTCGACCGACAAGAACATGGGCTGGGTCCGCAAGGACAGCTGGTTGAGCTACCTGACCCTGAATGCGCCCGACGACAAAGTGACGTACGACATGAGCGTCACGCCGATGGGTATCGTCAAGGTCGCCCCGTTCGGCACCAAGCCGATGGCGATCGTCGATGGCACCCCGATGCGCGCTCGCGCGCTCGATGCGCCGACCGCGCCCATAGGTACGGCCATGACGCTGCTGCTGCTGGGAGTCGTGGTCGCCGCAGCGCTCTGGATCCTCAAGCCTCGCGAAGCGTAAACGGGTCTATCCAAAGGCCGGCGGGTTTCCCCTCCGCCGGCCCTCTTCTTCGTCTAGATGTTGCTGCGAGACTGGCCGCCGTCGACTGTCCAGCACGCGCCGGTGACCAGGCTCGCGCGCTCGGATGCCAGGAATGCCACCACGGCCGCCACCTCTTCGGGCTTGCCGAAGCGGCCCAGCGGCAGGTCGGACTTGATGAAGGCGGCGATTGCGTCCGGGTCAGCCTGCTGCCGCTGTTCCCAGCTGCTGCCCGGGAACATGAGCGAGCCGGGCGCGACGCTGTTGACCAGGATGTTGTCCTTCGCCAGCTCGCGGGAGAGCGCCTTCGCCAGGCTGATCTCCGCGGCCTTTGCCAGGTTATAGCCGGGCCGTCCACCGCTCTCCCGGCCATAGACCGAGCTGACGAAAATAATCCAGCCGCCCGGCTGACGGCGCATGAAGGGCACCGCC
>VBGO01000121.1 GCA_005882525.1 Chloroflexota bacterium | reverse complement strand
CAGTTCTACACCAGTTCTACACCTACGCAGCCGGCTGACCGCCTGGCGCCAACGCGTCTGTCTTGACGCTACCAGTGGGCCGTGATAAAACGCTCAAATCGAAGGGGGCCACTAGGGTTCCGCCGGCCGTTCGCCGGGTCCGGTCCGAGAGTGGCAAGCACGCACGGCGTGCCACACGGCGGGAGAAAAGCCCGGGAGACTTCGCCTCGGATCGAGGTAGCAGTGTTCCGCTTCGCCGCCGGGCTCTGGGTAGAGCGACGCGGCTTTCTTGCTAGGAGGCACGCATGAAGGAGGGGACGACCCGGTCCGCTGGCGTCATGCCGGTCGCGATCGAAGAGCACCACATCGATTTCATTCCTGAAGGCGAAAGACACGGGCGGCCTCGCGACCTCTTCTATGTGTGGTTCGCCGCCAACCTCGTCATTGGCACGATCATCACAGGTGCCCTAGCCGTTCTCGTAGGCAACAACTTGTTCTGGAGTCTGGTCTCCATCGTGGTGGGCAACCTGGTCGGTGCCATCTTCATGGCTTTTCACTCCGCGCAAGGTCCACGTCTGGGCGTCCCCCAGCTGATTCAGAGTCGGGGCCAGTTTGGCTTCCACGGTGCACTGCTGCCAGTCGCTCTTGGCATCCTCCTGTACGTCGGTTTCTTTGCAGCCGGCGCGATTCCTGCGGCACAGGGCCTGCACGCGCTGTGGTCGGGACTCGATTTGAACGTGGCCATCCTGATCATCGCGGTGCCGTCGTTGCTGCTCGCGATCTGGGGTTATGACCTGATCCATTATTGGCAGCGGATCGCCACTTTCCTGTTCTTGCTTGGATTTGTCCTCCTGACGGGAGCCGTTCTCGCGCACGGCGGCCTCGATTTCTCAGCCGGCGGTTTCAACGGCGGCTCGTTCTTGCTGTCTGTCTCGATCATGGCGGTCTTCCAGATCAGCTACGCGCCTTACGTCTCTGACTACTCCCGTTACCTCAAGCGCACGATTGGCATAGCGCCTCCCTTTTGGGCGACCTTCATCGGCACCAACCTGAGCGCGTTGTGGCTGATGGCGGTAGCCGCCATGGTCACCGCGCAGTTCCCAACGTCCGGGACTGTGGATGCGATCAACAAGGTCATTGGGGGAGTGCCGGGCGCCATCGTGTTGTTAACGATCGCCTTCGGCATCATCGGCGTGAACGCAATGAACTTGTACGGTGGAATGCTCTCGCTTGCCACTGCACTCAGCTCAGCCACACGCGTCAAACCCAGCACCCCCTTGAGGATTGGCTTCGTAGTAGCGATCTGGGTCGCCTCGATCCTTCTGGCGATCGTCGGCGCAGGGAACTTCATGACGAACTACGAGAATTTCCTGCTTCTGCTGCTCTACCTGTTTATTCCGTGGACCGCTATCAACCTCACCGACTACTACTTTGTCCGGCAAGGGCGATATGACATCGATGCCTTCTTTGACCCCAAAGGCGTATACGCCCGTGATCCCCAGCACGCGGTCTACGGCGGCATAGCTTGGCTTGCGATGGCTGCCTACGTCGTCGGCTTTCTAGTGGAAGTACCGTTCATCAACACGACGATCTACCAGGGCTTTTTCGTGAAGGACCTTGGAGGTGCTGATGTGTCATGGATCGTCGGGCTCATCGTTTCGGCCGGGCTCTACTACTTCCTCGCGATGCGCGGTCGATTCCGGTTAACCGAGGACATGCCTGGGGTGACGCCAGTGCCCGGACATTAATGGGTAGCGGCCTCCCTATGGAAGGAAAGGCCGAGACGATGTATCTACTTCAGTACGGACAGGAGCCTGTGAGGAACTGCTCTGGGAGCCGATCATCGGCATCGTCGTCAAGACGACGATCGGCTGGGTTCTTCTCGAGTCGGGAATTGGCCGTCAGGTCTTGGACGACGCCGAGGCGCTCAAGGTGCTCTATCCCGGCGAAGACAAGCCGTGGGGCCTCAGTGGAGATCCGCTAACGACCGCGCTGGCCGGAGTGGGGCTGACGGTCTCGGACATCAAGCTCGCCGCGGTAAGTCATCTGCATTGCGATCACAGCGGTGGCGTCCCTAAGTTGGCCGGCGCGGGAGTCCCGATCTGCATACAGCGCGAGGAGTTGGAGTTCGCGCTCGAGCGAGCCTCAACGGTGGACGGTTACTACCCGGCCGACTTCGTCCGTGCTGCAGACTGGCGAGAGTTGGATGGAGACGCTGAGATCGCGCCGGGCATTCATGCATTGTCGACACCCGGCCACGCGCCCGGGCACATGTCCTATCGAGTCGACTTACACCAAAGCGGCCCGTGGCTTTTCGCGGTCGACGCGGCCGATCTCGGTGAGAATTTCATCGACCGGAAGCCGCCCGGCCAGACTGTCCTCCCCGGCGACGTTGTACGCGCTGAGGCGTCGCTCGACCGCCTCTTGGATGAATCCAAGCGGTTGAACGCCCGCCTGGTACCAGGGCATGACCAACTGTTCTGGACCGCGATTCGGCATCCGTTGGGCGGCTACCACTGACTGCGTCGTTCAACGACCTGCTCGACCTGGCCGAACAGGCCGATCGGACAGCGGCTCAACCACTGGGCACGGGCCGTCCGTTTCTCGAGTTCTCACCCGAGGAATACGGTCAGCGCCATCGGCGTGCGGCTGCGCTGCTTGAAAGCGCTGGGCTGGATGCGTTCGTCCTTGCGGAACCGTCGAACATTCGTTACTTCACTGGCCTACGTTCATGGTTCAGCACCCTGCCTCCGGTGCTTCCGATCGTCGCCGTCATCGGACCAGACCCTGCATCGTCAACGGTCATCGACACCGCGACGGAGTGGGGGAGCGTCGAAGCCGCTACGTGGATCGAACGCGCTGAGCTCTATGGCCCGCACGACGATCCGATCGAGAAGCTGGTGTCCGCGCTTCGACGGCGCGGGATGGCTACAGGGCGTCTAGGCCTGGAGCTCGGAAGCGGCCGCCTACCGCACCTCAGCCCGTCCGACCTCGGGAGGCTTCGGATGCTATTGCCTGATGCCGCGTTCGTGGACGCATCGGACTTGCTCCACTCCGTTAGAGCAATTAAGAGCCAGGCGGAGATCAACGTTTTGCGCCGCTCTGCCAATCTCATCGTGCACGCGTTCCAAGCCGTATGCCAGAGTCTGCGGCCGGGCCTAACCGAGGTCGAATTGACCCGAATTGCCTCCTCAGCCATCCTCGAGGCCGGCGGCACGCCGGATCTGAATCCGACAGTGTTGATCTTCATGGCGGGTAGCCAGCGTTACCGAGCGCCCCTGTTGCCGGCGACCGAACGCCCGGTCGGGCGCGATGAGCTGATATCACTCGACGGTGGGTGCAGCGTTCAGGGTTACCACTCTGACTTCGCTCGCGGGGCCGTCATCGGACGAGGAAGCCCTGAGGTGATAAGTCAGTTCGATGCAGTGGTGCAGGCGCTGACCGCGGCCGAATCCGCGATCCGCCCAGGACGGCCTGTCGGCGATGCCTGGAGCGCCGCGCAGGTCGTGCTTGACGACGCCGGCTTGGGCGATGCAGCAGTCAACCCGATCAATATCGGACACTCGATCGGGCTCGACCATTGGGAGCGACCTACGATTGCTCGGCCGGGGAGTGAGATGGGCGATGTGCGGGCTAGGCCAGGCATGGTCTTGTGTATCGAGCCGCAGGTCGCCGGGGCGCATGGTGACGACTCATGGTCACGCGGCCTTTTTCTTGTCGAAGACCAGATCCTCGTCACGGGCAGCGGTATTGAAGTTCTGACCGCGGCCTTTTCTCCCGAGCTGTATGTCATCGGAGGCACCTAGGCATGGTCATCGACAGCGAGACCCACGTCATTTTTCGGGCATGGCCCATCGAAACCAATCCGACTCGTACTCGAGTGGAGCGTTTCACATGGCACGAGCACTCGGGTGATCTTCTGGCGGATGAGATGGCGCGTGCCGGCGTCGATCGCTCGATCCTGATTAGCTACGACGGCTACGACGTCGAATGGTTTCTTCGGAGTGTCGGCTCGACGCCTGAAGACTTCATCACCGGCAAGAAGTACACCAAGTTGGCACTCGCGAGGCATCCAGACCGCTTCTATTGGTTCAGCACACTCAAAGATCCTCGGGTCATGGCGAACGTCGACGCCGTGAAGCAGGACTTTCAGGAGGGCGCGATTGGCCTCAAGATCTTTCCCTCTTTCTTGGTTATGGCCGTGGACGATCCGGCTCTGATCATGATCTACCGCCTTTGCGTTGAGAACGACCGTCGCGTGATTCTCTCTTTCGAGGATGCGCATCCGCCGGAGACCCCATCGATTCCTGAGTTCTTCGAGCAATTCGATCGCGTGATGGCGGAGGTGCCGGAGTTACGGGTTCAACTCAATCACGCCGGATGCATCGACCCGCTTCGGCCGGATGCAGAGGTCGTCTTCAGGACTGTGCCCAAGCACGCCAACGTGTGGGTTAGTACGGCGGCAATGGGTTTGATCTGGGACGACGGCACCGAGTATCCGTTTCCAAACTATCTTGCCCGGTTAGAGCGGCTCCGCGACGCCCTCGGTGCTGACCGGCTCCTGTGGGGGACAGACTGGCCGCACTTCTCCCATTACATGCTGTACCCGCAAGCCATTGACTCCGTCCGCAAACACGCCAACTTCTTCAGTGCCAGTGAGAAGGCCTTGTTTTTGGGTGGCAATGCCGAGCGATTTCTCCGCGTGCCGTAGCCTGATCGCTTAGCCAGCGAGCCTAATGTGAGTTCTCCTGAATCAGCTCTTCCATTCGCAGCGCCGCATCACGCCGAAGGTCTGGGATTACGTGCGAATAGGTATTCATGGTCAAACCTATCTGTGAGTGGCCCAACAGGTCCATAACCACTCGTGGGGACACCCCTTGAACCAAAAGGAGCGTCGCGCATGAATGGCGGAGGTCATGGAAGCGTCTCTGCGCAAGACCTGCTCGTTCGAGGATCGAGTGGAACTGTTTGGTGATCGCGGTGCCATCTAGCCCCTTCCCTTCGATCGTTGTAAAGACGAGACCGTGATCGACCCAGCCCTCACCAGCCACGGCACGTTCGTCCCGTTGACGATCGCGATGCGCATCTAGGGCCTTGGTGATTGAGGGAGGCAAAGCCAATGTTCTACGGCTGCGCTTGGTTTTTGGTTCAACCAGTTGCAAGTGGCCATCGATTCTTTGCAGTTGCTTCGTGACACGCATGTAGCCCAAGTCAAGGTCGACGTCCTGCCAACGCAATCCCAACGCCTCGCCTTGCCGCAACCCCATTGTCAGGGCGACTGAGTAGAGGGCTTCGAGGCGATCTCCTTTGACTGCCATGAGAAACGCCCGAGCCTCGTCAGGGGAAAACGGACTGATCTCGTACTGATCGACGCGGGGTCCGTCAACTAGAGTCGCGGGATTGCGTGAAATCAGTCCCCAACGCACCGCTTGGTTTAGGGCAGCCCGCAGGGTGCCAAGCACATACCTGACCGATTTTGGCTTCAGGCCCGCGCGCGATCGCTCATTGATGAGTTGCTGAACGTGAAGCGGCTGCAGTTTGTCTAGCCCGATGCGGCCGAGCGCCGGCTTGATGTGCAGTCGGACATGGACCTCGTAGCCCTTGTAGGTCCAGGGCCGTACATTAGGCCGGACAACGTCGACCAGCCATTGGTCGAGGTAGTCTCCAAGTGATGTCCCCCGAGCATCCGCCAGGGTCCCGGATTCGCGCGCATGGATGGCGGCGCCCAGGCGCCTGCGGACTTCTTCGCGAGTGGTCCCGTAGAAGTACTTACGCCGCCCGAGCTCGGTCGAAAGGTAGGCTGCCCATAAGCCGTCCTTGCGGCGGAAGATGCTTCCGTCCCCATTTGGCCGACGTTTCACCGCGCGATGCGTCGGGTTAGGCCCGCCTGTTGCCAGGATCGTTTGCCAAGGCACCCGTTCGGCTCGCAATCCAGGTGGCTAAGCCGTCAGTGGGTACACGCACGCAGCGTCCGATGCGGACGATGGGCAGCTCTTGGCGAAGCATCAGCTGGAACGCCTTCGTCCGGCCAATGCCAAGCAGGTGAGCCACCTCGCGGCTGTCGAGTAACCAGGGCAGCTCCCTTGCAGCGGCCGGAAGCGCGACCTCTGCCGGCCGGTTAAGCGGGAAAACCGGATGCGCCGCCGGTTTCCCCGCACCCCTTCCGCGGCGCCCAGGAGACGCAGGAGGTGCATTGACTGGCCGACGAGGCGATGTCACTGGTGTGATCGAAGCCGAGTAAGCCTTGACGCGAGTTGCTTTCGTGCCGATCGCACCAGCGGCTGAGCCAGACGATTCGAGCTACCAAGAAGTCGGCCCGTCGGCGCAAATGCGAGCCCCGCGCCCGTGAGGTTCCTGGCCACGCTGCCTGCTTGGGCATGTGCGAAACGCAAGGACGTGAAGATGACGACGGGTGAAAAGGCCGCGATCAGCAGGACGGCGACTCCGGAGGCCATCCAGTTCTCGGTCGTGTCGTTGTCGGTGGGCGACACAAGAGCGCTGACGACCAACCGAAAGCCGACATACACGGCTGTAGCGACGACAAACTTGGACAACAGGAGCCCGATCAGGAACTCGGCCAGCGTTGTCGCCGCTTTCGCCAGTCGAGGCCAGATCGACATCACGCTGACCAAAGGGACGAAGGTCGTGATGGTCAGGACCAACGCCGAGCGCACGACGAGCTCGAGATGGACCATGACGGTTAGGCAGCAAAGCGAAAAGGCGGTGACGATCAGCCCGAAGGTGCTGACATGGGCGCCGGTAGCCACTGTCTGCGTAGCGGCATCGCTGGCGGCGACATGGTGGAGCAAGGTGGCGGTCAGCTTGTTGAAGTCGGGTGACCATGCGGTCGCCAAGAGCTCGGAGTAGCCGGCGACGTATTTGACTACTCCCAGACCGGCGTAGGCGAAGAACGTGGCTGCGACTACACGCGGGACGATGGCGAGGCTTGTCCCAAGCGATCCCCATGTGACTCGTTCGATCAGAGCCAAAGCCACGACCCCGCCGACGAGGAGCAGCGAGATTGCGAGCATGCGGTCGTAGACGGGGACGATGGCGCCGAGATCCGGCTCGGTCGACTGGCCGAGACTGGCGAGCAGCCACTTGATGCTCTCGACCGCCATCGCGGTCGACCAATTTGCGATGGAGATCGCGATCTGGCTGACGACCTGATCGGTCTGCCTGCTGTAGCTGTCCATCAGCTGAAGAGGTGGCCGGCGTAATTCGCCGCCGCCACTCCGATATAAAGGAGGGCGATCGAGAACACGGACACGGCGATCCCACCCTTGGCTCGTTCGCCGAGCTCGCGGTTGGCGGTAAACGAAGCAAGCACGAGGCCGATCAGGGAGACGACGAGGCCGAGTCCGGCGACCAGAGTCAGCACAGCGGCCGCGTTGTTGGTGAGGTGGACAAGGCCGTGGTAAAGACTGGGCGGTAGGCCAGTGAAGTCGGGCGTGACCGAGATGTCGCTGACGATCCTCATCAGTCGGTTTCTCCTTTGCCGACAAAGCCGGCAGTCAAGGCTGGACGGGACTCGACAAGACGTCGCCAGGCGGGAACTTGGTCCCAGCGCCGGAGCTCGAGCTGCGCCGGCGGGGCGTTGGCATAAATAAGGACGGCGCTGCGCTGCCGCCGGAGCTCATCGACCGTTACTAGCGGGCGACCAACCCGTTGCTCGCTTGAGCTGGAACGCCAGCGATCGGAGTGCTCTGCGCGATAGACCCGGGTCTCGTCGCCGATGGAGCGGCTGAACTGTTCCAGTGTCTTGAGGTCGCCCTGGCCCGGCAGGAGCAGGCGAGCCCGGCAGTTGTTCCAGATCGTCCGCGCAGCCTCAGTGCCGTAGCCGGTTTCGAGCTGGGCCAGGTCGTGGAAGCAGAGCAGGAGCTGGATGCCCTGGCCCGGACCGCTCGACGCATAGCCGGCCAGACGGGGGATCCGGGCGAAGTTGCCCGCCTCGTCGAGCGCGAGCAGCAACCGTGGCCACAGAACTCCGCCTTGCGCCCGCGCCTTGCTGGTGGCACGACGCAGGAGGGACAGGATCAAGGCTGTGAACAACGGTCGACAGCGTTCGGCTTCCTCCGATGGCGCGACCAGGAAGAGCGTGCCGCTTTCAGACAGGAGCCGGTCAAGGTCGAGCGCGTTGGCCGACGTCCTGGTGGCGTCGGCGATCCGGTCGTCGTTCCAAAGCGACAATGCGGAGCGAGCGGTCGAAGCGATCGAGCCGGCCTCACGGTCTGGAGTCAATGCGAAGGCGACGAGCAGGTCAGAGGCATTCGCGTCTTCGACCACCTTCGCCAGTCCGAGGTACTCCGACACAGCCGTACGGTTGAGGCGCGTGAGCAGCGTTCGCATGTCTCCCCCGCGCTCGCGTTCGCACACTGCCAGCCCGGTCAGCAGGCTTGAAGCGGCTAGATACCAATGCGACGAGTCACCCCGTTTGCCGGCCGCGGTGAAGTGATCGGCCAGCTCGGCGGCCGTGCCGCATGAATCGACAGCCTCGAGCGGGTTCCAGGATGCGGGTTCGAGACCCAGGCTGCGGATCCAAGCGTGGTCGCGATCGAGCGGTGCGAATACGGCGACCGGGCCAAGCAGCGCTCGTCGATGTGCAGTGAGCGCGACCACCTCCTCCTTGGTCGAAGTCGCGACCGCGGCGCCAGACCAACCGAGCAGTGTTGGCACAACCACGGTGGAGGTCTTGCCCGCCCGCTGAACGCCGAA
>VBGO01000125.1 GCA_005882525.1 Chloroflexota bacterium | reverse complement strand
GAGGGGCAGCTCGCCCTGGCGGGCGACCTCGACCAGGCCACTTCCGGAGGAGGCCAGCAACTGCGCGGCGGCCAGCTCGCGCGCGTCGTCACCGCGGACCGGGGTCAAGAAGCGGGACGGCCGCCAGTCCTTGATGCCTTCATAGCGGGCGGCCAGGGTACCGACGATTTCCTCGCGCGCCCGCGTCAGGGCGACGTAGGCCAGCCGCCGCTCCTCCGCGAGGTGCAGCTCGGCAGGAGGCAACTCCTCCTTGAGTAGCTCGTTGGGCAGGGTCAGCCCCTCACTTCGGCGGCTCGCGGGAAAACGGCCTTCGACCAGGTGCGGAATAACGACCAGGCCGAACTCGAGACCCTTCGCCTGGTGCACCGTCATCAGGTGGACCGCGTTGACGGTCTCATCCAGCGGCGCGATCTCCTCATCGGCCTGCGCCGCCTCGGTCGTATCGAGGTGCTTGAGATATGCGGACAGGTGCTGATCGGGATGCTCGTCGCAGTAGGCGGCGATCAGCTCCGCCAGCTTCTGGACGTTGGCGCTCACCTGCAAGCGCTCGATCGGACCGAGAAACCGTTCGAGGTCGAGGTAGTGGGTCTGCTCCATCACCTCATAGAAGAGGTCGTCGACGCCCAGCCGCAGGGCCAGGCTGCCGAACTGGCGAAGGTCGTGGGTGAGACGGCGGGCGCCGTCGTCCGTCGATTCCTGCAGGAGATCGAAGAATCGCCGTCCATCGTCCCGCGCCTGGCGCGACCAGCGGCCCGCCTGCACCGGGTCGGCGGCGTAGCGCGGCAGGCTCAGCAGGCGCATCAGGCAGACGGTGTCGTCCGGGTGGTCGACCGCGCGCAGGTAGGCGAGACAATCCTTGATTTCCGGCTGTTGATAGAAACCGCGTCCTCCGCTGACCTGGTAGGCGACGCCGCGGCGCTGCAGCGCGCGGGCGAAGTTGTGGAGGTGGGCATTGGCGCGGAGCAGAATAGCGATCGCATTCGGTCGATGCCGCCCTTCGTCGATCGCGGTCTTGACCAGAGTGGCCACGGCGTCGGCCTCCTCGGTCACGCTGGTGGCGGTCAGCACACTGACCGGCGGGCCTTCGCCGCGCGTCGCCGTCAATCGTTTCTCGAGGCGGTCCGGATCTTCGCCGATCAGCCGGCCGGCCGCGCGGAGGATGGGGCCCCGGCTCCGGAAATTCTCCTCGAGCTGGATCACGGCCGCATCGGGGTACACGGCGCGGAAGCGCCGGAGGTTGGCGACCGAGGCGCCGCGAAACTTATAGATGCTCTGGTCATCGTCGCCTACCACGCACAGGTTGCGCTCCGGTCCGGCGAGCAGCTCGAGCAGCCGGCTCTGGGCGAAGTTGGTGTCCTGGAACTCGTCGACCATCAGGTGGGCGAAGCGCTGGCTCTGCCGAGCGGCGACCGATGGTTCCGCGGCGAGGAGCTGGACACTGTGGTAGATCGTGTCGTCGAAGTCCAGGCGTTCCTCGGCGAGCAGACGCGCTTGATACTCCGCATAGACGAGCGCCGCCTCCCGTTGGGCCGCCAGCACCGGATCATCGCCGGACGCGCCAGCGTCGGCGTCGGCCCACGCCCGGAATTCCATCGGCGAGACCAGTTCCTGCTTGGCGCGTTCGACTAGCTTGAGTAACTCACCGATGCGCTCGTAGGGCCGCTGGGCATGAAAGAGGTGGGGCGGCCGCTGGCCCAGGAGCACGTCGCGCATCACTTCCCACTTGCGGACCTCGGACACGATGCGGAACCCTTTCGGGATGCCGCCGAGCCAGCCTTCTTCCTGGAGGAACCGCTGGGCGAAGGCGTGGTAGGTCAGGACGAATCGTTCACCGGCCGGTAAGTAGTCCTCCTGCTCCACTCGGTCCAGCACCTCGCGGGCGGCCTTTTCCGTGAAGGTCAGCAGCAAGATCCGCTCGGCCGGCACGCCCTCCTGGCGCAGCCGCCGGTAGCGCTCGACCAACACCCGGGTCTTCCCGGTGCCGGCGCCGGCGATGATCAGAAGCGGTCCGACGGTGTGGGCGACCGCCGCCTGCTGGGCGTCGGTGAGGGCGGTCCCCGTGGTGGTCATCGTGAAGGGCCGGCCTGGCGGAAGCGGATCTCGCGTACCACCGGCGCGCCGATCTGTTCGTTGATCCGGTCGATCATGATGCTTCGTTCCAGGTGGAGCTGGTGGGCGAGCGCCGGGCTGCTGGCCGAGACCCACAGCGTGCCTCCGGTCAGCTTCAGGGCGTGGGTCTCGTGGGCCAGGTGCTCACCGACCAGCTGCGGCCAGAGCCAGAGCGCCTGCGCCTCCCGCGTCCGGCGCGAGATGCCGAGCGCCTTCAGCGTCTTCGGCAGGGCCGCGCTGATGCTACGCATGGATCCCGCCCTGCTCGATGCGGAAGACGGCGGCCCGCTCCAGGATGCTTTTGGGCAGGTCGTTGAGGTCGGCCGCGGTGATCAGCGCCTGCGGCCCCGGCTGCAGCGCGGCCAGCAGGCGTTCGCGGCGTGCCGGGTCCAGCTCCGACATCACGTCATCGAGCAAGAGCACCGGTTGTTCCCCGGTCACCTCAGTGAGGTACTGCAGCTCCGCCAACTTCAGGCTCAGCACGGCACTCCGCTGCTGGCCCTGGCTGGCGAACAGCCTCGCTTCGTGGTCGTCGAGCCACACCTCGACATCGTCCCGCTGCGGTCCGACAGCTGTCTGTCCGCGCCCAACCTCCTCATCGCGGGCGTCGCGCATGGCGGCCTTGAGCTGTTCCACGACGAGCTCCAGCGGCGCCTCGCCGATCCGGGCGCCGGCAGGGCGGTAGCGGAGTTCGAGCCGCTCGCGGTCGTCGCTCAGCTCCCGGTGGAACGCAGCCGCGACCGGCTGCAGCTCCAGCAAGCGGCGCTGCCGTTCGACCATGATGGCCGCCCCCGACTCGGCCAGGGCGGTGGTCCAGACCTCGAGCCCATCGATCGGCTGCCGGCCCTCCCGTATCGCCCGCAGCAGGGCGTTGCGCTGTTCCAGCAGGTGGCCATACCGGTTCAACTCCTGCGCGTGGCCGGCATCGATCTGCGAGAGTAGGGTGTTGAGGAAGCGGCGCCGGCCCTCGCCCGGTCCCTTCACCAGCTGCAGGTCGTCCGGCCAGAAGAGCACGACCCGAAGCGAGCCGATCACGTCGCTCGACCGCCGCGGGATGCCGTCGATGGTAAAGCGGCGCGATGCGCGGGAGGCGGTGGCGCCGGGACTGATACTGATCCGAACCTCTAGCGCCTTGAGGCCGGCGTCCGTCTGGACGCCGCACGTCACGCGGGCGGCCGGCTGGCCAAACCGCACCAGCTCCGCGGCCTGTTGGGTACGGGGGGAACGGGTCAGGGCCGACAGCGCGACGGCCTCGAGCAAATTGGTCTTTCCCTGCGCGTTGCCGCCGAAGAAGACCGTGGCGGAGCGCTCGAGCGTCAGGTCCAGTTCCGCATAATTGCGAAAGTCGAACAGTGAGACGTTAGCCAGGAACACGCGGTGTGGGCGTTGACTACATCGCCACTCGGACCGGCATGATGATGTAGAGGTAGTTGTCCTTGCCCACCGGTTTGATCAGGCCAGGATTCAGCGGGCCGGTGAAGCCGAGTTGCACCTCATCGCTGCCGATGATGGCGAGCACGTCGAGAAGATACTTGGAGTTGAACGCGACCTGGAGGTCCTGGCCTTCGATCTTGGCTTCGACGCCGGCCACATTCTGCCCGACCTCGCTGGTATTGGCGGTCAGGGTCAACTGGCCGCCTTCCGCCTTGAACTTAACGACGTTCGCGGCGTCCTTCGAGAAGAGCGACACCATCTTGGTCGTGAACAGCAGGTCCTGGGTCTTGGTGGTGATGGTCGTCGTGCTCTGCCCCGGGATGACCTGCTGATAGTTGGGATAGGTGCCCTCGATCAGCCGACTCATCAGCTCCACATCACGGGTTTTGAAGAACACCTGGTTCTTCTGCGCGCCGACCGTGACCTCCACCCCCTCGTCGCCGGTCTTGAGAATCCGGCTGAGCTCGCTCAACGCACGAGCTGGAATCACGATCGTTTCGCCCTCGCCGGGTTCGGCCTGGACGGCGAGCGTCTTGACGGCCAGCCGATGCCCGTCCGTCGCGGCGAACGTCGCCTTGCCGCCGTTCAGATGGACGTATACGCCGGTCAACACCGGCCGCCCCTCATCGCTGGAGGCGGCGATCACCGTCTGCTCGATCGCGTCCTTCAACTCGGCCTGGTCGACTTTGACCTTGCGACCTTCGACCCCGGACGGCACCGGTGGGAAGTCGGCCGGGTCGATCCCACGGATGTTGGCATCGAACCGGTTGCTCTTCACCGCCAACGATTGGGTCTTCTTGTCCAACGTCATCGAGAGCGGTTCGTCGGGATGGGAGGTCACGAAGTCGGTCAGCAGCCGCGCCGGCACGGTAATGCCACCTTCTTCCTGGACCTCGGCCGGGATCACCTGGCGGATGCCGATCTCGAGATTCGTCGCGGTCAGTTGCAGCCCGCTTTCCGCCGTCTGCAGCAGAACGTTGTTGAGGATGGGCAGGGTGGTCCGCGACGAGACGGCGCGGGAAACGACCTGCAGTCCCTGACCGAGGTTTCCGGCGGTGATGGTGACCTTCATGCTGCTCCTTGTCTACACGACCCCGTTAATCAGAAGCCCTAATTGAAAGAAGAGACGTAGTCGTAGGGCGGTGTACAACAGGGAAAACCCCCTTGGTCCCGTTCGAATCGGCCCAATTATAGCTTTCAAAAACTGTGCACTCGTGCCCGGCGTATCCCCAGGTAGCCGCGATTGAAACAGGATCCACGTCCCTTGCGGCAGTCTTCCACAGGCTCAATGGGTATAAAGGATTTCGCGAAGTTTTCGAAGGTCGGCCTGGAGTCGCTGGTCCTCTTTCGAGTCGGTATTTATCTTCTCGTAGGAATGCAGCACCGTCGTGTGGTCTCGTCCGCCGAACGCCTGGCCGATGGCCGGCAGTGAGGAGGCGGTCTCCTCCCGGATCAGGAACATGGCGACCTGGCGGGGGAAGACGATGTGCTTATCGCGGCGCTTGCCCTTCATCTCTTCCAGGCTGATGTGATAGAAGTTGGCGACCGTCCGGGAGATGGTGTCGATGGAGAGCGTCCGGTTCTCGGTCGAGGGAATGACATCCTGGAGCAGTTTCGCCGCCATCTCGACGTTGACCGCGCTCCGGTTAAGGGAGGCGTGCGCGATCACCCGGATCAGCGCGCCCTCGAGCTCGCGGATGTTCTTCTGAATCTTGTGCGCGATGAAGGAGAGCACGTCCTCCGGCACGAGCCGTGCGTAAGGGCCCACCTTCGACTTGAGAATCGCCACCCGGGTTTCGAAATCGGCGGCCTGGATGTCCGCGATCAACCCCCACTGAAAGCGTGAGCGCAGCCGGTCCTCGAGGGTGGGGATCTCTTTGGGTGGCCGGTCCGACGAGATGACGATCTGCCGGTTGAGCTCATGGAGGGAATTAAAGGTGTGGAAGAACTCTTCCTGGGTGCGGTCCTTGCCGGCGAGGAACTGGATGTCGTCGACCAGTAAGACGTCGACGGTCCGGTAGCGGGTCCGGAAGTCGTTCATCCGTCCTTCCTGAATCGAGGAGATCATCTCGTTCATGAACTTTTCGCTGGTGACGTAGGCGACCCGGCGCCGATGATGCTTTTCCAGGACCGCGTGGCCGATGGCGTGCATCAGGTGGGTCTTGCCCAAACCGACGCCGCCGTAGAGGAAGAGCGGATTGTAGGCTTTCGCCGGGGTTTCGGCGACAGCGCGGCAGGCGGCGTGCGCGAAGCGCGAGTTGTTGCCGACGACGAAGTGCTGGAACTGGAATTTCGGATTGAGCTGGGAGGCCTCGTGGAGCACCGGTTCCTCGGCTTCCAGCGGCGGCTCCTCGGCGACCGCCACCGCGCTCCGACTGCTCGACGCCTCGGCCTGACCCGGCACCACTTCGAAGGCGACGCTGACGTCGCCGGACACGATCGCCGACAACGTCTCTTTGATCATCGCGGAGTAGCGGTCCTCGAGCCAGTCTTTGGCGAGCTTGGTCGGCACGCCGATCTTGAACGCGTTCTTCTCCCGGCCGACGAGTGAGGCGTTCTTCAGCCAGGTCTCGTAGCTTGGCTTACTCAGCTGGAAGCGAAGTTCCTCCTGCGCCGCCTGCCAGATCTGATCCCCGTTCATCGGCTCCTCCACACACGCGTAAAACTATTCAGTGGAGAGCAGAGCCGGTTCTGCGCGTCAGGCCGCGAAGTCGGAAACGAGGCCCATGGACGGTGTCAGCGGGGACGGAACTTATACACAAGCTTCCCACAAAGGTGGACAAGTCTATCGAGGTCTCCCCAGCCTCGTGTGCATAAGCTGTTGATTTTAGGTGCCGTAGCTCTCCAGGGCAGCCGGAATAATAGCAAACGGCCTCAGCCTGCGCAATCCGAAACTACGTACGAACGGCGGCGGCGGCATGGTATGGTTAGGCCCCGAAAAGTCAAGGTCTGAGTGAAGCGAACCCATCAACCCAAGAAGCGCCAGCGAGTCAAGGTCCACGGCTTCCGCGCCCGGATGTCGACCACGGGCGGCGTCAAGGTGATCAAGGCCCGCCGTCTCAAGGGCCGTCGCCGCCTGACCCCCACCTCCAGTCGGCGCTACCGGTAACCCGGCGTTCCCGGCGGGGTGGAACGACGGTCTCGGCTGCTTCGTTCGGCCGACTTCGAGCGGACCTTGCGGTCCGG
>VBGO01000124.1 GCA_005882525.1 Chloroflexota bacterium | reverse complement strand
CCGCCGATGCTGACCACCCGCCCGATCGCCAGGCACAGCTCCTGGTGGACGATGTACTCGTACCGCATCGCCTGCGGCGCCGGATCGCGGTCGATCACCTGCAGCGCCACCGGCGCCAGGGCGTTCCCGTGCAGCGGGCCGCCGATCGCGCGCAGCAACCCGAAACCGACAATCGCCCAGGCGGTCAGGTAGAGCGGCAACAAGAAGGTTGAGAGCACCAGCAGTGCGCCGCCAACCAGCGCGCACACGATCCGGTGCTTCGGCTTCATGAAGGCGGCCAGCCCGAGGCTGATCCCCACTCCCATCAGCCCCATCAAGCCGTTGAAGTTGCCCACCTGCTGCTCGTTCTTGAGTACAAGGAACATCAGGATCGTCAGCACCAGCCCGATGAGGCTGCCGGTGAAGCCATCGGCCAGCCGCGCCCGGGTCACCCAGCGCCAGTCCGGGTTGCGCCGCGACAGGGTCGCCACCCGGTGCAACGAGAGGCGCTGGCGGGCGGAGGAGGGCAACTGCCCGG
>VBGO01000123.1 GCA_005882525.1 Chloroflexota bacterium | reverse complement strand
GCCACGATGATCGCCCCCGCCGCGGGCGGGAGCGTGGCGGTCAGGAACAAGCTGGCCGTCGCCTGGGCGCCGAAGTAGCGATCCCGGTCCCGGTCGGACGTCGTGTCGTAAGTGACCAGGTGAAAGCCGGACCAGTAGAAGCCTTCGGCCACGCCACGGAGCAGCCCCAGGACCACGACCCACTGCGGGGCCTCGTTGCCCAGCATCAGGATCAGCAGGTAGGAAAAGCCGCAGCCGAAGAGGCCCAGGCGGATCGAGGCGCCCGCGCCCAGCCCCCGCCAGACCAGCCCATTGGCGACGAACGCCGCGGGAATCATGAGCGCGCTGAGCCCGCTGTAGAGCGCGATCGGGGCCAGGTTGTGGCTGGCACGCCAGAGGAAGATCGCCAGGAAGGTGCCGGCGAGCAGGTTCGCCGCGGTGTAGGCGCCATGCACCACCACCATGCAGCTGGCCCGCCGGTCCAGCCCGCCCGATAACGCCTTCGGCCGAAACAACCGTCCCTCTCTTTGGGCCGTTCCCGCGGGCCCGTATTCGGACAACGCCCGGACCGCGCCCCGCTTTCCCGGGTCACTGCCCTGTGACCGGCAACACGGCCCCGTTACTCGGGCCAGCCGGCCCACGCGCGCCGCGCTTCAGTGCGATGCGCGCGTTTGAGGCAGTCCGAAACGTTTGCCGAAAGACGAGGGCAGTAGCCTCGCCCTAGGCGCAGACCAAAGCGCCACCTAAGGGGGTCGACACACGGAAATCCACGACGTCCAGTCCACGAGCAAGGCGCTCCTGCCACGCCCTGGCGAGCTGCCCCTGCCGGGCGTCACCCGTCAGCTGCTGGCATCACTCCAGCAGGGCGCGATCTCGGCGGCGGCCTACGACACCGCGTACGTCGCCCGCTTGCGCCAGCCGGAGGATCCCGCCGCCATGGCCTACCCGCAGACGCTCGCCTGGCTCCTTCGCAGCCAGAATCCGGACGGCAGCTTCGGGACCGTCCTGCCGATTCCCAAGGACAAGCTGATCTCGACCCTGAGCGCGTTGCTGGCGCTGGCCGACCTGCCGCCGGCCCTGCAGGATGGGGCGGCCCACCGGGCGCGGGCCACGGCGCTGCGCTTCCTCTACGAGGACACCGGCAACTGGCAGACCGGCCCGGACACGGCCGGCTTCGAGCTCGTCCTCCCGGCGCTGCTCGACGAGGCCAAGATCCGCGAGCTACCCCTCCCCTTCGAGCGCTTCATGGGGATTTCCGCGCAGCGGGACGCCAAGATTGGGCATATCCCCCCGCGGCTGATCTACAACGTGAAGACCCCTCTGCTGCACTCGCTCGAGTACCTGGGCAACCGGCTCGATGTGGAGGCCGCGCGCAAGCAGCTCTCGCCCAACGGCTCGTTCGCCAACTCGCCATCGGCCACCGCCTATTTCCTGCGCAAGACGCGCGACGAGCAGGCGAATGAGTACATCGCGCTGCTCCTCCGCAACCGCGGCGATGGCAGCATCCCGACGGTCGCACCCTTCGAGGTCTTCGAGATCGCCTGGGTGCTCTACAACCTGGCCCGCGCCGGCCAGCTGCCGTCAGAAGCCCAGCCGCTGGTGCGCTATCTCGCCCAGGCGCTCAGCGATGACGGCGTGGGAGTCTCGCGGGAGGGACTGCGCCCAGACTCGGACGACACCGCCCTGACCCTGAGCGTCCTGCACCGATACGGCTACCCAATCTCGGCCGGACCACTCCGGCCGTTCGAGGGCGTCAATTTCTTCTTCACCTTCCCGCTCGAGCGTGACGCCTCGGTGACGGCGAATGCCCACGTCCTCGAGGTCCTCCAGGCGGTTCCGCCCTTCCCCCGCCAGCACGTGATTCAACAGAAAGTCCTCAAGTACCTGCGCGACGCGCGCGTAGACGGCGATCACTGGGTCGACAAGTGGCATGGGTCCCCCTTCTATGCCACCGCCCACGCCGTCTTCGCGCTCACCGCGTCGGCACCCGACCTCTGCCGGCCGGCCTTTAGCTGGCTCAAAAACACCCAGCGCGAGGACGGCTCCTGGGGCTGGTTCTCGAAGGGGACGCCGGAAGAGACCGCCTACGCGGTGCAGGCGCTGATGCTGGCGCCGGCCGACATCCTGGCCGGGATGGCCGCCCAGCTGGGGCGGGCCGCCGCCTACCTGAATGAAACCGAGGCAGAGCCCGTCATTCCTATGTGGGTCGGCAAGTCCCTCTACGGGCCGACCCAGGTGGTCCGCTCGGCGGTGCTCTCGGCCCAGATCCTACTTGCGAGGTCAGAACATGCTAGACCGGCGGATTAACAAGCTCAAAGAGAACCTGATGCGTCAGGCGGACGAGGTCCAGGTGGTCCGCCATCTCGTCGACGCCAACCCGCGGGGCGACGACATGCTCGGCGAGGTTTGCCGGGCTGCCGTCCTGCTCCATCCGAGCGCGAGCTTCGAGCAAGCCCTGACGCTGGCGCGGACGATGGCTTACATCGTCTACATCGATGACTACCTGGAAGAGGAACACCCCGAGCTTGACCTGGCGGATTACCGCCGCGTCTGCCAGAACTTCCTGCTCTGGCCCAATCGCGACCTCAGCCAGATGCCCCTGGTCAACGCCACTGTCGCGCGCAAGATCGAGGATCAGTTCCGCGAAGACGAGGTTCCCGAGGAGTGGACCGCGATGCGGCGCCTGGTCTGGGAGAAGTCGATCTGGACCATGCTCCAGGAGAATCACTGGCTGAAGCACAAGGAGCGGGTCACGCTCGACGCCTACCTGGCGAATGGCATGTACAGCAGCTCCTTCCCGGTGGTCCAGGTCTCGATCCTCGCCTTTTCTTACCAGGACGTCTCGCAGGAGCTGAAGAACCGGATCTTCGGCCATATCTGCCAGGCGGCCCGCGTCGTGCGGCTGGCCAATGACCTGCGGACCCACGAGCGCGAAGCGGCGCAGGGCCGGTTCAACTCGGTCGACCTGATCTTCGCCGGGCCCGGGGAGCGCACCCTGGAGAGTGCTCGCGAGGCGGTCCATCACCTGCTGGATGAAGAGTTCGAACAGCTGAAGAAGGCGATCGCGCGCGAGCGCCGCACCGGCATCACGCAGCAATTCCTCAGCCACCTGATTGACAGCACCCAGGTCTTGCTCGACTTCTACGAAGTTCCGAGCGGGCGCCAGACGCAGGGCCGGCCCGACCGGATGCTCAAGGCAGGCTGACCGAACCCGATGAGCAGCTCCATCAACCTGAAGCTCGGCCCTCGCAAGCCGGCCGGTGGCGGGGGCAACGCGGATGCCTCCGCGGTCGAGATGGAGCGGCGCATCATCGTCATCCGCTGGCTGGCGATCCTGGTGTCGACGCTGGCGCTGCCCTTCCTGAACCTGGGGGCGCAGTCGCTGCTGCCGTTGCTCGGCCTGATCGGGTTGGGCGCGATCTACAACCTGACACTGCAGATCCTCGTCCTCCCTCGCAAGCCGGCCTGGCTGACGGGCGGCTACATCTCCGCGATCGGCGACGTCCTGCTGGTCACCGGTGGCGTCGCCGTCACCGGCGGGCTCGCCTCACCCTTCTTCCTCGCCTACTTCGTCGTCACCGTCACCTCGGCCGTCCGATTCGGTGGGGTGGCCGCCCTGACGGCGGTCCTGACGATCGCGCTCAGCTACACCGCGGTCGTCTACTACAACAACACCATCAACGGCACGCCGCTGACGCTCAAAGACCTGACCGACCTGGCGATGCGCACCGGCTTCGTCGCCATCACCGGGATTTTCGTCGGCTTCGTCGGCGACCGGGCGCGCCGCGCCGAGCGGGCGCTGCAGGAAGAACTGGACCGCGCCCATGCCTCGCTCTCCGAGGTCACGGTCGAGCTGAACCGCGACCTGGAGTTCGAGCAGACCTGTCAACTGACCGCCGACAAGGGTCGCTTCCTGCTCAACGCCGACGCCTTTCTGATGCAAGTGCAAATGCCGCCCTTGATCGGCCAGGACGAATCGACGCCCCCCGCGTCGATGCTCTACGTCGACTGGAGCCCGGAGCTGAAGGCGCAGCATGCCGGCGTCGACCTGAGCACGGCCCGGTTGGCGCTGACCCCGGCCACCGGCGAGCAGGTGATCGTGCTCACGGACCCCAACCTCCTCCTCCCCAACGAGCACAAGCCGCTGCCGGCGGGATTGTGGTTCCGGGTGCCGGTCTTCCACGGCGCCCGGGCAATCGCCGACATGATCGTCGGCTTCATGGGACGCGAGCAACCGCTGCGCGAGACCGAACAGGAGCTGATGCTGACCTTCGCCGAGCGCGCCGGCATTGCGATGCGCAACGCTCACGCCCTCGACCAGGCGCAGAAGCTCTCGGTCACCGACTCGGTCACGGGTCTCCCCAACCACCGCTATTTCCATACCAGGTTCGACGAAGAGATGGAGAAGACCAAGGACACGGGCGGCTCGATCACCGTGATGATGATCGACCTCGATCGCTTCAAGGTCTACAACGACAGCTTCGGCCACGGCGCCGGTGACGTGGCCCTGAAAGCCGCCGCCCGCACCATCTCGTCCACCATGCGCCGGGAGGATACGGTGACCCGCTACGGTGGCGAGGAATTCGTCGCCATCCTTCCGGGCGTCGACATCCAGACCGCGCCGCTGCGGGCCCAGGAAATCTGCGACACGCTGTCCAAGGTCTTCATGTACAACCCCAAGACGATCTTCGCGCCGCTGACGGCGTCGGTCGGCTGGGCGACCTACCCGGTCGACGCTCGCAACCGCGACGAGCTCCTCAACCGCGCCGACCTCGCCATGTACATGGCGAAGAAGCGGGGGCGCAACTGCATCTGCGGCGCCTGCGAGCTGGAAAGCGTCGCCGCCCTGGACTCTGTCCTGAGCGAGGTCGTGGCCCAGCTGGCGAGCGCCGACACCGTCGGTCCGGGCATGGTGGCGACCCTCGAGAAACGCCTGGGCCAGATCGCCAACTCCAGCCACCTGGAAGAGCTCGCCGAAGGCATGCTGTCGCCGAACAGCGAATCGACGCTGGAAGCGCTCAACGCGCTGGCCGCTTCGATCGACGCCAAGGACCCCTACACCAGCGGCCACTCTCAGTCGGTCGCCAAGCTGGCCGAGGACCTGGGCGACATGCTGCAGCTCTCCGGGGCGCACAAGAACCAGCTCCGGCTGGCGGCCATCCTGCACGACGTGGGCAAGATCGGCGTGGTCGACAAAGTGTTGCTCAAAGAAGGCAAGCTCGACGAGGACGAGAAGCTGATCATGCGGATGCACCCGATCCTGGGGGCGCGCATCCTGCAGCCCATCAAGGCCTTCCGGCAGATCTTGAACGTTGTCCTGCACCATCACGAGTGGTACGACGGCAGCGGTTATCCGGATGGGCTGGCCGGCCAGAACATCCCGCTGCACGCCCGCATCGTCTCGGTCTGCGACGCCTACCACGCGATGACGTCGACCCGCCCCTACCGGCAGCGGCGCACCCCTGATTTTGCGCTCGCCCAGTTGGAGGCCGGAAAAGGGACGCAGTTCGATCCGATCATCGTCGACTACTTCATCCAGATGATGCGCAAACGCCAGGCGGAAAACCCGGGTGCCCTCGAGGCCGACATGCACGACGATCATCCGGCGGCGCCGGCCGTCGAGGCGGCGAGCTAGGCACGACATGGCCCTGGATGCGAACGGCCATCCCGTCTCTCGGATCGCGCAGCGCAAGCTCGAGCATCTCCGGCTGTCACTGGAAGCGTCGGTCCAGTCCACCCGCAGCTCCGGCTTCGAGCGCTTCGCCTTTACCCACGAGGCGTTGCCTGACCTGGACCTGGACGCCATCGACACGGCGACCACCTTTCTGAACAAGCCGCTCAAGCTGCCCTTCCTGATCTCGAGCATGACCGGTGGTGCCCACGCCGCCGGCGACATCAACCGCCGGCTGGCGCTGGTCGCGCAGACCGTCGGCATCGCCTTCGGGGTGGGCTCGCAGCGCGCCGGCATCACTCACAAGGACCTCCGCCCCACCTACCAGGTGCGGGGCGTGGCGCCGGACGTCTTGCTGTTCGCGAACCTGGGCGCCGTCCAGCTCAATTACGGGATGCGGACCGAACAGTGCCTCGAAGCGATCGAGATGATCGAGGCCGATGCGCTGATCCTCCACCTCAACCCCTTGCAGGAAGCGCTGCAGCCGGAAGGCGACCACAACTTCAAGGGGCTGATCGAAAAGATCGCCATGCTCTGCACCGAGCTGCCCGTCCCGGTGATCGTCAAAGAGGTCGGCTGCGGCATCTCGGCCCGGACGGCGGCATTGCTGGCACAGGCCGGGGTAGCCGCGAT
>VBGO01000149.1 GCA_005882525.1 Chloroflexota bacterium | reverse complement strand
GAGTTGGCATCGCGCTCGCCAAGCTGTACACGGCCAAGCAAGCCGTCGCCGTCGCGTCGGAGGCGCTCGAGTGCTTTGGCGGTCAGGGCTACATGGAGGACACCGGCTTACCCCGCCTGCTGCGCGATGCGCAGGTGCTGCCGATCTGGGAAGGGACTACCAGCGTGCTGGCGCTCGACGCGCTACGGGTGCTGCGCAAGACCGAAGCGCTCGATGCCGTCGCCGCGGAGCTCG
>VBGO01000148.1 GCA_005882525.1 Chloroflexota bacterium | reverse complement strand
CTTCGTGGACCAGCAATCGCATGTCCGATCCGTAGGGGGCGCCCACTAACTCGGGAGGCACACCGAACTCTTCCGCGTGCGCCGCCTGGAGCCCCGCAAACGCTGGAAGGTCGGGATCAACCTCGACGGCATCGAACTGGCCGCCGTACCACTCCAGCTGTGGCGGATGCTCGCTGAGCCAGGCGTCACGCTGGGCCGCATCGGCGATGGCCGCCGCGAATTGCCGGCGCACGTCCGCGGAGGCCATGCCGACCGGAACGCCCACGCGGCCCTCACACTCCAACTCGTCCGGCACGGTCGACGACCATGAGCCGGCC
>VBGO01000147.1 GCA_005882525.1 Chloroflexota bacterium | reverse complement strand
CGGGTCGGTTCCAGCACATACGCGGCGTCCGCGCGGTAGCCACGGTCGGCCATGGCAAAGCTGCCGATCCCACCGTCCTCCTCGCCCACGACGCTCTGCAGGATCAGACGGCCTCGAAGCGGAAGGCCGCTCTTCTTGAGCGCGGCGGCGGCGCTGATCCCGACCGCGAGCCCGGCCTTCATGTCACAGGCGCCTCGGCCGTAGAGCCGGCCGGCCTGAATGTGTGCCGACCAGGGTGAGGCATGCCAGGCTTGGCGGTCACCCACCGGGACGACGTCGACATGCCCGTTGAGGATCAGCGAGCGTTCGCCCTTCTGGCCGAGGAGGCCGGCCACCAGCACGGCTTCGGTGCGTTCCACCTCCATTCCGGGAAATCGTGGATGGGCCTTCAGCCGGCTCAAATCGGCCTCGAAACGGTCGACCTCAAGGCCCGACTCTTCCAGAAAGAGGGCGACCAGGTCTTGCACCGCCCGCTCGTTGCCGGTCACCGACGGGACCCTGATCAGGTCCTGCGCCAGCCGGATGCAAGCGTCCGTGTCGAGCGCCTTGAGCGCCTGAGTTTCAGCTCGCTCCCCGATCACCGGCTGAGTGTAATCGCGTCAGGCGGCCAGGTTGAGGGCGCCGTCGCAGTCGGGGTAGCGAACGCAACTCAGGAAGACTCCGTATTTGCCGTGTTTTGGTTCGACCGACGCCCGGCACTTCGGGCAGTGCCCGAACATGACGAGAAGGTCAGCGCCGTCGATCAACTCGAGCTGGGGGACCTTGGCGGCAAATTCTGTCGCCTCCGGCGTAAAGACCCCGGACGTCACGAAGAACCCTTTCATCAATTTTCCGGCGGTGATCACGCCAACGAACTGGCGGACGTCACTTGCCTCAACGTATCCAAGGGGAAATCGCCGCTGTTTGCACTGGACGATCGCCCGCTGCTTTCCTTTCCGAAGCAACAGGTCAGTTCCGCTGTCAGGACCGTTCTGGCCGACGAGCTCAGCTGACCAACCTTTGGCCGCGAAGGCGGCCGCGACGAGCCGCTCGAACTCGCGCCAGGGCAATGCGCGGATCGTATCGAGCGACCGGTTCGAATCGAGCAGCCGCCACCAACCCAGGCGCTTCATCTGAGAAGCGACCGCGACGATCGTGACCAAATATGCGGCGACGAAGGCGAGGAACGGAACCGTAAAGGCGGACCACTCCCAGAGGAGGAACGACTGCCCGCCGCCCCACACGCGGAGGATGGCCAGTTGGGCGGCACCGTCGAGCACCAGGAAGAGGGCAATCGGGGCCGACAGCGCGATCTCGGGCCGAACTCGGGATAACAATCTCTCGAGCAGCCTCACCAGCTCCACGACGGCCTAAACGCCGGCAGCCCCGAGAAGTTGCGGAGACGGCCTCAGGGGAGGAACTGGCGCTGGCCGATCAAGATGAGGTCTCGCGGCACGTTCAGGAGGTCCGTCAGACTGGTAACGCCGTTCCAGAACAGGTCGCTCACCGGTCCACCCTGCCAGAGAAGGAAGAAGAGCAGGAGCAACGGCAGCATGCCGAGGCGGTTGGCCAGGATTCGCAGCTCGATTGACAGCCAGGGCGCGATCATCCCGAATCCGTCAAAGGGGGGAATGGGGATCAGGTTCAGCACCACCGCGGTGATCTGCAGGAAGACGAGAAACGCCAGCGCCGACCAGAAGGTCGGGTCGCCGACGGTGGGGGCGCCCTGGGACACGATGAACGGCCAGCCGATCAGGACGGCGAACAGCAGGTTGCCGAACGGTCCCGCGGCCGACGCGAAGCTCCGCCAGCGATCGGTGCGGATCGCCCGTTCGTTGAGGTAGACCGCGCCTCCCGGCAGGCCGATGCCGCCGATGAGGAGGAAGACGACCGGCAGGGCGATGCTCAGCAACGGATGCGTGTATTTCAGGGGGTTGAGCGATAGGTAGCCGGCGGACGCCACCGAACGGTCGCCACCGAGGAACGCGATGAACGCGTGGCCGAATTCGTGGATACAGAGCGAGGTCACCCAGCCGCCGACGACGAGCAGGATGCTGAGCGGCAGCGTCAAGCCGGGGGCGGCTCCGGACCACAAACCGATTCCGCCCACGACCATGGCGCCGGCCGGAATGGCAAACACCGGACTGACCCGAACCGCGCCGGCCAGCGAAGGAAGCGGCCGCCGCCGTGCATCCTTGGGCGCCGAGTCGGGCGCGGTCAGGTACTGCCGGATGGCATAGATGGTCAACCCGGCGGTCTCGAGCCGCTCGGCCGTCGAGCTGGAGTCTTTGTAGAGGAGCGCGAGCAGAAGGTGCAGCGCGTCGACCTGGTGGTGGCCCATCTGCTGGGCCTCGCGGTGGGCGTTGATCAGCAGGTAGCGGGCGGCGGTCCCGAGTGGTGCCGGGGCGCGCAGCGACTCCAGGTTGACGTTCAGCGCTTCGAGCGCTCGCTGTGCCGGATTTCGGGGGAGGAGCATGATGGCGCCGAGCAGGTGGATCGGCTCAGTTCGTGCCGCGCCGGTCTTCGTCGCCAGCCGCTGAGCGAACTCCACCACCTCCCTGGCCGAGGTGGTCATAGGGATGTCCCGCGTGAGCTGCTTGAGGGTCCAGCCCTCGGCGGCGCTTCCGCTCGAGGGTTGCGGCGTGGTGCTGCTCAGGTCGTTTTGACCGTGCCGATGCGCATCCGCAGCCGGCCTTCGATCTGTCCGAGCAGCCACGCGGCGAATTGCTCGTGGGACGGGTGTTGCTCTTTGACCACATCCAGCATCTCGTCGTGGATGAGGGTCAGTAGCTTCAGGAAGTCGCTGTCGTCCATTCCCCACCTCCTCGGCGACCGGCAGGTCGGAGTCGGCCGGTTGGGCAAATTGTAGACGGCTACGCCCAACAAAAAAAGCGGCCTGATGGCCGCTTTTTCCTCCGCGACGCGCCGTCAGACGTCGGTGTGCTCGATCTCGGTCACCTCGGTGGTGTGGTGATGATGCCGGGTGCCGCTGTACATCCCGCCCGCCAGCAGGTTGTAGAGCACGCCGACGATGGCCAGCAGCAGCAAAAGGAAGATCAGGCTGCCGCCGATGTGGAGGCTAAAGCCGAACAACCAGAGCAGGACGAGAACGACCACGATCGCCCAGATGAGACTCGCCAAGAGAACACCTCCGTTGGAATGGGCGGATGCTATTTGCCCATCACTTGATATGATCGATATCATCTATCTTGAGTCGTCTATGCGTATGAGTCAAGGGGCCATATGGCGCTAGCCCTTCCTGAGACCTGGCAGCGGCCGGTGCCGAGCGATTCGGCCGAGCTGGTCGACCCCGCGGAGTCGGCGCGGGCGGCCGGCCTGCGGTACGTCACCGACCTCCGCCCGGGCATCCGCCGGAAGCGGGCCGGAAAGACCTTCACGTACCTCTCGAGCGACGGCCACACGATCCGGGACCCGGAAATGATCGGCCGGATCAAACGCCTGGCGATCCCGCCCGCCTGGACGGACGTCTGGATCTGCGCCGACCCGCGCGGCCATCTGCAGGCCACCGGGCGGGATGTGCGCAAACGAAAGCAGTATCGCTATCACCCCCGCTGGCGCGAGATCCGTGACGCGGTCAAGTATGACCGGATGCTCGCCTTCGCCCAGGCGCTGCCCCGGATCCGGCGACGGACCGACGAGCACCTCGAGCTTCCCGGCATGCCGCGGGAAAAGGTGCTGGCCACCGTCGTTCGGCTGCTCGAAGAAACCCGCATCCGGGTCGGCAACGAGGAGTATCGAAAAGAAAATGGCTCTTTCGGATTGACGACGCTCCGCAACCGGCACGTCGACGTGATCGGTTCCGGGGTGCGTTTCACATTCCGGGGGAAAAGCGGGAAGCACCATCAGGTCGAGCTCCAGGATCGACGGCTGGCACGGATCATCAAGCGGTTTCTCGAGATTCCGGGCCAGGAGCTGTTCCAGTACCTGGATGAGAACGGAGAACCCAGGGCGATCGAATCGGCCGATGTCAACGATTATCTTCGGGAGATCAGCGGCGAGGATTTCACCGCCAAGGACTTTCGAACCTGGTCCGGCACCATTCTCGCCGCGCGGTTCCTCCGCGAAACCCAGGCGGAGCGGGACACGCGGGCCGCGAAGAAGGAGCTCGTGCGAGCGATCGCACGGGTCGCCGACGAGCTCGGCAATACGCCGGCCGTCTGCAAGAAGGGCTACATCCATCCCGCCGTGATTGCCGCCTTCCTGGCCGGCGGCCTCGAGCCGATCAGGGAAAGAGACGACGAGGATCCCTACAAGCTCTCGGCCGAGGAACGTGAACTGCTCGCCTTGCTGAGCGCCGCGGCGGCCTAGCGAGCGCTTAGCAGCAGATACGTCGCGATCGAGAAGACCACGAGGACGGCGATAATTCCGATCGCGGCCAGCGCCGGAAGGGGTGCGTTCTCGGGGGTCGGTGCCTCCACAATCGGTGCCTCCACAAACAGTTATCCTGCATGATCAAATTTAAGCCCTCATGAGGGAGTCGTATGAATTCGCTAAGAGGGCCTTTTGCCTGGCCGGCCTCTTCCTCGTCTTGACCGCGTGCTCGCCCCGAGGGGCCCCGCCGGCAGCGACGCCATCGCCCAGTTTGGCAGTGGCGTCGTCTTCGCCATCCCCCACGGCCGTCCGGATCCTCGTCTTCTCCCGGACCGCAGCCTTCCGACACGCCGCCATCCCGGTGGCCATCGCCTCCATCGTCCACCTTGGATCCGAGCACGGCTACCTGGTCGATGCGACCGAAGACGGGGAGGCCTTCAGCGATGCAAACCTGGCCCGCTACCGGGCCGTAGTGTTCCTCCTGACGACGGGCGACGTCCTGGATGAGGCCCAGCAGGCGGCCTTCGAGCGCTTCATCAGGGCGGGCGGGGGCTTCGCCGGCGTTCACTCAGCGAGCGACACCGAGTACGGCTGGGCCTGGTACGGGAAACTGGTGGGCGCCTATTTCCAACGGCACCCCGCGGTACAGTCGGCCGTCATCCGGATCGAGGACGCGAGCCACCCATCGACTGCCTCGGTCCCAGCGAGCTGGAAGCGGACGGACGAGTGGTATGACTTCCGTGCCAACCCGCGGCGCGATGTGCACGTGCTGGCCACGGTCGTCGAGGCGACCTACTCGGGAGGCGGGATGGGGGCCGATCACCCAATCGCCTGGTGTCACGGATTCGACGGCGGGCGGTCCTGGTACACGGCGATGGGGCACGCGGCCGACAGTTATTCGGACGCCAATTTCCTGCTCCACCTCGAGGGCGGCATCGAGAGCGTGGCCGGCATCAGCGCATCTGATGCCTGCGCTGGTCACGGTTAAAACCTAGTACCAGTAATTCGAACCCTCGGCGGAGGCCGAGCCACTTGGCGGGGGCTCGTCGCGGAGCAGGCCCTTGGGCCCGGCCAGCGTACGGACCGTTTGTTCGACCCGGGCGATGAGCCGGTCGTAGTCCTCGCCCGGCTCCGGATAGAGCGGCTCGCCGAAGGTGATCGACGCTGGGTGGCGCCGCGGGATGCGGCGGAAACGGGGGAAGACCTCGTAGAGGCCATCGATGTAGGCCGGCACGATCGGCACGCCGGCGTCGATCGCCAGGATGGCGGCCCCCTTCTTGAAGGTGCCGATGTTGCCGGTTCGGGAGAGCGTTCCTTCCGGGAAGATCACCACCGACCAGCCGCGGCTGAGATGCTCCTTCAGGCGGTCGAGGGCCGGCCGCGCGCCGCCGGCTCGGGGGATCGGAAAGGTGTTGATCAGCAGCTCGGTCAGGATCGCCTCCCACTTCCGTTTGAAGATGGAATCGGCAGCTGCCACCACGAAGGCACGAAACCGGAAGCGATTGGGGAGTGCCTGGAGCATGACGACCGCGTCCAGCGCGCTGCTGTGATTCGAGACGAAGATCGCCCCGGCCTTGACCGCCTTGACGCGCTGGCGGTCGATCACGGTGAGCGGGGAGAAGGCGCCCATCAGGGGGAAGACCATGAAGGTCTGCAACACCGCTCGGGCGCCGCGCGTGGCTCCTGCCTGGGTCCAGGCGGGAACCTCCACCGGCGGCTGGCTGGCGGTTTTCATTTCCCTCACTCCGGCCGCCTGCCCAGCTAAAGTAGCTGCGGGGGTGCCATGCCGGAACACCGCAAGCGTAGCAACCAGGGGTCTGTTGGGGAAGGTCTCTTGACGGCCTTCACGGCGCGCTGATGGCTCGCCCCCTTCGGGCCACCGAAACCGTGTCAGCCGAGATCAGTCGGAACCTGGCGCTCGAACTGGTCCGGGTGACCGAGGCCGGGGCGCTGGCCAGCGCCCGCTGGATGGGTCGCGGCGACAAGAACACGGCTGACGGGGCCGCGGTTGACGCGATGCGGCGGGCGCTGGGGATGGTCCCGATGAACGGCGTGGTCGTCATCGGGGAAGGCGAGAAAGACGAAGCGCCGATGCTCTATATCGGGGAGAAGATCGGCACCGGGGAGCCTCCGCAGGTCGACGTCGCCGTCGACCCGATTGACGGCACGACATTGCTCTCGAAGGGACTGCCGAACGCCATTTCCGTGGTGGCGCTGGCGGCCGGCCGCGGCTCGCTCTACGACGCCAAGCACGTGGCCTATATGCACAAGATCGCGACCGGCGCCGATGCGGTCGGCTCGCTGAACATCGATGACCCGGTGGTGGTCAATCTCCAGCGGGTCGCGCGAGCCAAGCGCATGCGAGTCAGTAATCTCACCGTCGTCATCCTCGACCGGCCGCGCCACGAAGGCCTGATCAAGGAAGTCCGGGACACCGGGGCCCGCATCAAGCTGATCAGCGATGGCGACGTCGCCGGCGCCGTGATGACCGCCATCGACGGCACGGGTCTCGACCTGCTGATGGGCATCGGTGGATCACCAGAGGCGGTGCTGGCAGCGGCCGCGCTCAAGTGCCTTGGCGGCGAGATCCAGTGCAAACTCTATGCGCGCAATCCGGAAGAGAGGGAGAAAGCGCAAGCCGCGGGCGCCGACTTCGACCGGGTGCTCGGCGTCGACGACCTGGTTCGCAGCGACGACGTCTTTTTCGCCGCGACCGGCATCACGGATGGCGAGCTGTTGCAGGGCGTCAAGTACCACTCGAACTGGGCCGAGACCGAATCGCTCGTCACCCGCAGCCGTTCTGGCACGGTCCGGCGGATCCAGGCCCGGCACCACTGGGCGTACAAGCAGCGGGAGTGGCTCGGCCAACCGGAAGAAGGCTAGAGCGGGATTTTCCCTCCCCCGCTGGCGGGGGAGGGTAGGGTGGGGGCCCGCCACCGATAGACCAGGTACGGCCCGAGGCTGAGAAAACCGCAGGTGATCGCGGCGTGGACCAGCACCGGTGCTAGTAACGACGGCGGCGACGGTTGCCAGAGATAGATCAGACCGAGCGCCAGGCCGGCGGCCGTGGCGCCGGCAACTGGGCGCCAGCCCCAGCGGTCGAGGAAGTGATAGGCGCCGAAAACCGCGGTAGCCACCAGCACGCCAAGCGCCGGCGCGTTCCACCACCGCACCAGGCTGCCCTGGAGAAATCCGCGGAAGAACCACTCCTCGACGGGGGCATTGAGCGCCAGGTAATAGGCGCTCTGCACCAACAGGTCGGGCTCGGTCGGAACGAACCAGCGGCCGCTCCGCCGGGAAAGATACACCGCAAAGCCCACGGCGACCGCAAAACCCGCGAGGCTGAGCGGCACCACCAGCAGCAGGTCGCGGATTGGATGCGTGGCCACCAGCCCGAAGTTGCGCAGCGGCGTGCCCGACAGCCAGCTGACGACTAGTGGGGCCACGGTGAGCGGAAGCAGCCGGAACAAGAGGTCGGGGCGCATCCACGACCAGCTGCTCGCGACGGTCGTCCGGACAACCGCCGGCGAAACCGTCAGGTTTGCCTCGCCCGTTTGCGGGAGAGGGTCAGGGAGGTGGTCAATCGGAGTGTTCGATGACGTACTGAATCGATTCGCGCTGGGCGGTGAAGTCGGCGACGAGGGCGATGTGGCGCAGCACGACCGCGCTACGACCGGATGGAGATTCCGGGCAGCATTGCCCGCTCGATCTCAATCGGCGCCGAGTCATCGCCGTCAGCCGTCTCGATTTCTTTCTGTTTGACCTGCACCTCGCGCCGCAGCAAGCCCAGGCCCTCGTTCCACAGGCGGGTGCCCAACGCGATCAGCATCGCATCGCCTGCCAGGTTTGCCAGTTGACGCGCCGCTGCCGGCGGCTTGGCGTCGACGTCGGCCAGCAGGTTTGGACGGTAGATAACGGCCAGCACCGCGCCCATCCAGGTCCCTACGCAAAGGTGACAGTGGACGAATTCGTCCAGCTTAGGGTGGATGCGGGACACCCGCTGGCGCATGCCCTCGAAGGTGCCGCCCTCAACAATGGTGTAGGTGACCTGGTGACCGATGGCGCCGAGCAAGAGGAAACGCAGCAGCGTTCGCCCGAGGCTCATGCGTTCGAGCTTACCTGACCGCGGCTGAGCGGCTCGAGCGCCTCGGCCACCGCCAAAAGCTGCGCGGCCGAGAGGCGCTTACCAAAATGCTCCCGGATTCCCCGGAGGTGGACCGGTCGAGCACGGCGCAGGCGGACGCCGCCGGCCGGGGTCAGGATGGCGAACGTACCCCGTCGGTCGGAGTCACAGCGTCCTCGCTTGACGAGGCCGGCTTGGACCAGGCGGTCGACCAACCGGGTCAGGCCGCTGCGGCTGAGGCGAACGCGTTCGGACAGCTCGGTCATCCGTAGACGGCCCTGGGGGGCGAGCTTGAGCTGGATCAGGACGTCGAATTCGGCAAGGGTCATATCCTCTTCGTCGACCAACTCCGCCTCCAGCCGGCGCAGGAGCGCCGCCTGGGCGTCGAGGAACGCCGCCCAGGCTCGTTCTTCGGCGGGTTTGAGCTCGATCACCATACGGAATATATTGTGCCATCAATTTGTTAGGTGTAATGTTGCTTATGCAACAAATACGAGATCTGGAGGAATGCACAGATGAAGTGGGCTGTCGACTCGGCTCATAGCAGCGTCACGTTTACGATCCGCCACATGATGTCGAAGGTGCGCGGCCAGATGACGGTCAGGGAAGGGTGGCTCCACGGCGACGGCGACGATCTGGCCACCGCAAAAGTCGACGTCGTCCTGGATGCGGCGACGATCAACACCGGCGTGGAGATGCGCGACAACCACCTGCGCAGCGCCGACGGTCACTTTGACGTGGCCAACTATCCGACCATCACCTTCGCGAGCAAGCGAGTCGAGGGCAAAGATCCTTCGAACTTCAAGGTGATCGGCGACCTTACCATCCACGGGAAGACCAAGGAAGTCACTCTCGATGCAACCTTCAATGGCGAGGGCAAAGACCCTTGGGGCAATCGGCGCGTGAGCTTCTCCGCCGAGACCAAGCTGAACCGTAAGGACTACGACCTCACCTGGAACCAGGCGCTCGAGGCCGGCGGCTTCATCCTGGGCGACGACGTCAAGGTCGAGATCGGCCTCGAGGCGATCCCGGCGGAAACTCCGGCCGAAGCGAAAGAAAACATCGAAGCCGAAGCCGCGCTCGAGTCCCGCTAACCAACCCACTTCATCCAACAGCCCGCCAGGGTTCTGGCGGGCTGTTTCTATTCGAGTCGATACAGTTAGCGGGTGATCGATGATGCCTGGGCGTTGAAACCCGCATTGGACCAGGCGCGGGCGATCGCAGACAAGACCATCAAGCCCGGTGAGCTGGTTGAGCTTTACTACCAGCGCATCGGGAAGATCGACCCGGACCTCAATGCCTACGTCCTGCTAACCCCGGAGCTCGCCGAGAGCCAGGCTGCCGCCGCCGAAAAGCGAATAATGCGCGGCCAGCGGCTCGGCCTGCTGGACGGGGTTCCGATATCCATCAAGGAGACCGCCGCGCTCGCTGGCTATCGCAACAGTCTTGGCTCACTCGTGTTCGAGAAGTCGATCGCCCAGGTCGACAGTTTTGCCATCGGTCGGTTGAAAGACGAGGGCGCCGTCATCCTGGGGAAGACGAACGCGCCGGAGTTCGGCACCCGGCCCGTCACGGAAGGCCCGATGTTTCCGCCGGCCCGGAACCCCATCGACAGGAGCCGGACCGCCGGTGGTTCAAGTGGCGGCGCCGCCGCCGCCGTCGCCGCCAGCCTCTGCGCGCTCGGACACGGTGGCGATGGTGGCGGCTCGATTCGAATTCCGGCCTCCTGTTGCGGCATCGTCGGGCTGAAACCATCGCGCGGCCGGATCTCGAGTGGTCCACTGTTCGGCGAGGACTGGGCCGGCCTGTCCACCAGCGGCGTGGTGGCGAGGACCGTCGCCGACGCGGCGCTCGGCCTCGATGCCATGGCCGGTCACCTGCCGGGTGACCCGTACTGGGCGGAGATCCCCGAACCCTTTCTGTCCGCCGCGCAGCGTCAGCCGGCCACTCTACGGGTCGGCTGGACGATCGATGCGCCGGCTCCCGTCGACGCCGAGGTCGCGGCCTCGGTCGAGGCCGTCGCGGCGGAGCTAGCCCGCATGGGCCATCGGGTGAGCCGGGTCAAACCCGACCTCGGCCAGTTTCGGCCGCTCATCCAGATCCTCGCGGTCACCGCCGTCGGCGCCCTGCCGATCACGAACCCGGAGCTGCTCGACCCGCTCAATCGTCAAATGCTGGATGCGGCGCCGCAGTCAACGGCCGTCGACTATCTGAAGGCGCTGACGGAGTTGCATCAGCAGGCGCGCCGGCTGGTGGCGACCTGGGAGCAGATCGATGTGCTCCTCACGCCGACCCTGACCTATCCGGCGCCGACGTTGGGTGCCCTGGGCCAGGACGTCAACACCGCGTCTGCCGACTTTCTGGACTGGCTCAGCTTTACCCATCCCTTCAACTGCACCGGGCAGCCGGCGATCAGCGTGCCGATGGCGATGTCGACAGCGGGGCTGCCGATTGGCGTGCAGCTCGTCGGCCGGCCCCACGACGAATACACCATCCTCTCGCTCGGTGCCCAGCTCGAGGCGGAAGTCAAGCCGCTTGCGGCCGTCCACTCCGGGCGCAGCTAGGACTCGCGGCATGGCGACGGACTGGCTCCTGCTCGATGGGTCGAGCCTGATGTTCCGTGCGTTTTTCGGCATTCCCGTGACGGCCTTCAAAGCACCGGACGGCCAGCCGGTGAACGCTGTGCGGGGATTCCTCGATATGCTGGCCCGGCTGGTCGCTGATCGCAAGCCGAAGGCGCTGGTGGTCGCGACCGACGAAGACTGGCGCCCCGCGTTTCGGGTCAACGTCATTCCGAGTTACAAGACGGCGCGCCTCGAACGCGGCGCGATGCCCGCCGAGCTCCAACCACAGGAACCGATCATCTGGGCGATTCTGAAGGCGATGGGTGTGGAGGTGATGGGTGCAGCCGGCTTCGAGGCCGAAGACGTGATCGCTTCGCTATTGCCGAATCTAAGCGGAAAGGTCGAGATC
>VBGO01000146.1 GCA_005882525.1 Chloroflexota bacterium | reverse complement strand
GGAACCCCACATCGCGAACCAGGTCCGGCTTGATCCCCAGCATCAGCGCGGCCGCGATCGCCATCGAAACGAACACCCGGCTGTCCCGCCTCAGCAGGCCGGCCAGAATCACCAGGCCGCCCATGACGGTCGCGCGGAGGGCCGCCGGCGAGGCGCCCGACAAAAGCGCATACCCGCCGATCGCCAGCAGGGCGACGATCGCGGAGCCCGCCGGCCAGATCCGCTGAAGCCCTTGCTGCACCAGCCGGGCAACCAGTGCCACGTTGAGGCCCGAGGCGACCACGATATGGACGAGGCCGCTAGCGATCATTTGCTGCTGCAGAAGCGGCGGGAGCGCGGCGCGGTAGCCAAAAACCACGCCCAGCAGCAGGGCGGCCTGCGGCTCGGGCAGCGCGCGGTCGACGGTCTGAACGACGGCATGGCGCACCGCGAACAGCAGGGCGTGGAGAGGATCCCCGCTGCCCGGCGTCACGCGGACCAGCCGGGCCGAGGGCATGACGCCGGCGATCCCTTGCTGCGCCATGTATGCCCTGTAGTCGAACTGGTCGAAGCGCGGCGGTTCCTGGAGCTCGCCACTGAGCAGCACGCGGTCTCCGTAACGCAGTGGTCCAGTCGCACCACGATGCGGCGGCTGGAGCGGCGCTCCACCGGGTCGTCGTCGACGCTTCCGGAGACGGCGACCGTCTGGTGGTCCAGGCCGGCGGGCAGTTGCACGGTTGTCGCCAGCGTCGCGCGGCCGGCCCCCATTAAGCCGGCGATCAGCGCCAGACCGGCGAGCAGCGCGAGGCGTCGATGGAGAACCGCAATGCCGATGGCGATTGCCGTCATCAGACTGACGGCGACGACCAGCGGACTCAGCAGGACGCCCGCCATGATGCCGATGCTCCAGGCCGCCAGCACGGCGGCCGGCGTCCACCAGGGCAGACGGGTCAGGGAACCGTCAGCGACCGTGCCAGCTCGTTGTAGGTGTTGGCGTCGAGCCCCAGCTCGGATTTCAGCTCGGTCAGCGCGACGAAGCCGCCGAAGTCTTCGCGGTATCGGATGATGGCGTCGACGAGCTGTACGTCCATCCCGGGGAGCGCGAGCAACTGCTCCCACGTGGCGGTATTGATGTCGAGTTTCACGTTTGCACTCTTCGAGCAGTGGCCCAGGAAGGGAACCGCGACCTGCTTGGCGTCCTTCAGGTGGGCGGCGAGGTTCGGCATGCAGGAGGGGTCGGCGTGTTGCAACAGCCCGCCGGCGGCGACGATCGCATCACTCACCCGCAGTGTCGGGAGCAGCGTGTAGAGGCCGGGGTTGCGCACGGCCCCGCTGACGTAGACGATCACGGTGCGGTCCTGGGCGGCCTCGGCATCGTCGGCGGAAATCGCCGCCGGCATCACCGGGTTGCTCGTTGATCGAGGCCAGAGGGCGAAGGCCGCCGCGGCGATCACCAGGATCGCCAGCACGACCGCCAGCTGCCAGTCGTGCCGATAGAGCCAGCCCAGGAGCCGTGTACGCCACAACTTTGTCTGCTTGTTCTGACCTAAGCGATCGGGCGTGCCGGTCGGGTGCATCACGTTCGGGGTCCTTGGGCTACTCGGTGACCAGGTTGATCAGCCGATCGGGGACGTAGACCGCGCGTGCGAGTCGGCGGCCGCTGATCGCCCGCCGGACGTTGTCGCTGGTCAGCGCGCGCGCCTCAGCACCGGCCTGGTCGCTGCCGGCGGGCATCTCCACTCGATCGCGAAGCCGGCCGTCGACCTGGACCACGATCGTCACCTGCGGCCGGCGCAACAGCGCCTCGTCGACCTCCGGCCAGGGCTGCGAGACGAGCAGCCCTGTTCCCCCCTGCCGCTGCCAGAGTTCCTCGGCCAGGTGCGGCGCGAACGGCCCCAGCATGCGGGTCATACCCAGGGAAACCGCTTCCCAGGCCTCGTCCCGCTGTCCCCCGCCCTGCAAATAGTCCTGCATCAGGTTGGCGAGCTCCATCAACGCCGACATGGCCGTATTGAAGTGAAACGACTCGACGTCCCGGGTCACCTTGTCGATGGTTTCGTGGAGTTTGCGGGTGAGGTCTCGCGCGCCGACCCGGTTGGCATCGGCGACCACCTCATCTTCTTCGCCGACCACCAGCCGCCAGACGCGGTTCAAGAACCGGGCCACCCCGTCGACCCCGCGATCGTTCCACTCGGCGTCCTGGTCCGGTGGGCCGATGAAGAGCTCGTACACCCGGCCAGTGTCGGCACCGTACTTCTCCACGATGTAGTCGGGCGTGATGCCGTTGCCCTTGGATTTGGACATCACGGCGCCGTTGCGATGGATCATGCCCTGGGTGAAAAGCGCCATGAACGGCTCCTCGACCGACACCATCGCCTTGTCAAAGAGCACCTTCATGAAAAACCGCGAGTAGAGCAAGTGCAGGATGGCGTGCTCGATGCCGCCGGTGTACTGATCGACCGGCATCCAGTATTCGACCCTGGTCTTATCGAATGGCCGCGCCTGGTTGTGGGGATCCGCGTAGCGCAGGAAATACCAGGAGGAGTCGACGAAGGTGTCCATGGTGTCGGTCTCGCGACGTGATGCCTGGCCGCATTTCGGGCAGGTTGCGTTGACGAACGATGGCGTATGCAACAGTGGATTCTGGCCGTCCGAGCGAAACTCGACCTGGTCCGGAAGGCGCACCGGCAACTGTTCGTCGGGCACCGGCACGATGCCGTGCTCGGGGCAATAGATGATCGGAATCGGCACCCCCCAGTAGCGCTGGCGGGAGATCAGCCAGTCCCGGAGCCGGTAGGTGATCGTGCGCTTGCCGATCCCGCGACGTTCGGCTTCGGCGATGATCTTCGCCATCCCGTCCTTGATGCTGAGCCCGCTGTAGGGACCGGAGTTGACGAGGTAGCCGTCATAGCTTTCGAAGGCGGCCTCGAGCGGCTTTCCCGACGGCTGCGGCGTCGGACTGATGACTTCGCGAATCGGCAGCCCGTACTGCTTCGCGAACGCGAAGTCGCGGGTGTCGTGCCCCGGAACCCCCATGATCGCCCCCGTGCCATAGGTGGCGAGCACGTAGTCCGCGACCCAGATGGGAATCCGTTCGTTGCTGAAGGAGTTGATGGCATAGGCCCCGGTGAACACGCCGGTCTTTTCATGCTCGGTCGACAGGCGCTCGATCTCGGTCTCGGCCCGGGTCGCCTCGAGATAGGCGTCGACCTCGCCCCGGCGGTCCGGCGTCACGATTTTCTGGACCAGCTCATGCTCCGGCGCGATCACCATGAAGGTGGCGCCGAAGACCGTGTCCGGCCGGGTCGTGAAGACCCGCAGGGTCCCGTCGCCCTCGACGGCGAAGTCCAGGTCGGCGCCCTCACTGCGCCCGATCCAGTTGGCCTGCATCACCTTGACGCGCTCCGGCCATCGATCCAGCTTCTTGAGGTCGTCGAGCAGCCGCTGCGCATAGGCCGTGATCTTGAAGAACCACTGTTCGAGTTCTTTTTTCGTCGGTTTCGTCCCGCAGCGCCAGCAGACGCCGTTGACGATCTGCTCGTTGGCGAGGACGGTGTTGTCCTTCGGGCACCAGTTGACGGCCGCCTTTTGTTTGTAGGCGATGCCCCACTCGAGAAATTTGAGGAACAACCACTGGGTCCACCGGTAGTAGTCGTCGTTGCAGGTGCTGACCTCGCGGTCCCAGTCAAAGAGAACACCCATGATGTCCAGCTCATGCTTGGAGATGGCGATGTTGCCTTCGATCGAGACCCGAGGCGGAATGCCACTCTGGATGGCGGCGTTCTCCGCCGGCAAACCGAACGCGTCCCAGCCGAACGGGTTGAGGACATTGAAACCGCGCATCAATTTGTAGCGGGCGAAGGCGTCGCCGATAACGTAGTTGCGAAAGTGCCCCATGTGCAATGGCCCCGACGGATAGGGGAACATCACCAGGTTGTAGAACTTCGGCTTGGTGGCGTGCTCGGCGGCGCGGAACAGGCCCGCCTTCGTCCAGGCATCGCGCCACTTGGGCTCGATCGCCTGCGGATCGTAGACGGGCGCAATCGTTCTGGCCATGCTAGTAAAGGAATGGTGGAGCCGACGAGATTCGAACTCGTGACCTATTGCATGCCATGCAATCGCGCTCCCAGCTGCGCCACGGCCCCACACGTGCGGGTCGAGGGTCAAGTTTAGCGAACCAGTGCCGGCCACGGCCGCTGTCATCGCGGGCAGTATACACGGTTTTGTGTTCCTTCCGAGACTTAAGCGCCACGGCCGCCCCTATCATTCAGCCGATGCAACACGTGTGGGCTCCCTGGCGGATGGAATTCATCAAGGCGCCCAGGCCCGCCGGCTGCTTCTTCTGCGAGGCGGCGGCCGCCGACCCCGCCGCCGATCCGGACCACCTGGTGCTCGCTCGCAGCGAACTGTCGCTGGTGCTGCTGAACCGTTATCCGTATAACAACGGCCATCTCATGATCGCGCCGCGGGCGCACCTGGCCAACCTGGAGGAGCTGCCGCCGACAACCGCCGCCGACGTGATGGGCTTGACGCAGCGCTCGCTGCGCGTGCTGCGCCAGGTGCTGTCACCGCAGGGCTTCAACCTCGGCATCAACGCGGGCAAGATCGCCGGCGCCGGCGTGGCCGACCACATCCACCAGCACGTCGTGCCGCGCTGGGACGGCGACACCAATTTCATGCCGGTGGTCGCTGATACGAAGGTCCTTAACGAAAGCCTTACGGTGAGCTATCAGCAACTGCGCGCGGGCTTCGATCGGCTCTCGTAACGGCGATCGTTAGTCGACACGTTCTGAATTAGGTCCGAAAGGCGGATGCCCCGCACGGAATGCGGTGATACCGTCGTTCTAACCATGAAAAGACGGCGCGGCAAAAAAGGCCAGGCGCTCATTGAATATGCCTTCCTCATGGTCTTGCTGGCGACGATTGGGTTCGCCGTCGTCGCCCTGGCCGGCAACCAGATCATGGGTCTCTACGACGAAGTCAACTATGAGCTCACCCACATCACGAGCCAGACGACCCTCGCGCCGGATGGGACGACGACCCTCGCTCCGGGCGCGACTCCGGCGGCCGGCTCGTGCCCACCTGGCGCGACGCTCGAACTAAGGGGGCACAAATGGAAATGCATGTAGAGTCGATCGAGCTCCAGCACCCGGACGCTCCTCGTGGGCTCGGCCGGTTGCTCGCCAACCGCCAGCTCTGGAAGAACGCGATTTATTCGATCGCGTTGATCACCTACCTGTGCTCGTTCCTATTCTTTGGCCTGGCGGTAGCCGACGTCCGCGACACCGGCGGCAGCGCCACCACCGTGATCGACTTGATGGTCGCGCTGTATTTCCTGGTGCAGGTGATCTTCCTCTTCGTCCTCTCGGGCGTCGTCGAACGCCGGCGGCTGAGCCAGCGCATCGATTTTCCGGACCGCCGGGTAAAGAGCTAGATCCGCTCGATAATCGTGGCGATGCCCATCCCGTAGCCGATGCACATCGTGCTCAGGCCGTACCGGGCATCCTGCCGCTCGAGCTCGTGCAGCAAGGTGGTGATCAGGCGCGCCCCGCTGGCGCCCAGGGGATGGCCGAGGGCGATCGCCCCACCGTTGTAGTTGACCTTCTCCATGTCGGCACCGGTCTCCTGCTGCCAGGCCAGGACGACCGGGGCGAAGGCCTCGTTGACTTCGAAGAGATCGATGTCCTTGAGTTCCAGCCCGGCCTTCTTCAAGACCTTCTGGGTGGCCGGAATCGGCCCGGTCAGCATGATGGTGGGCTCCGAGCCGACGATCGCCTGGGCCACGATGCGTGCCCGCGGCTTGAGCCCGAGCTGCTTCGCCTTCTCCGCGGTCATCACCAGCACGGCGGCGGCGCCGTCCGAGATCTGGCTGGAATTGCCGGCGGTCACCACGCCATCCTCCTGGAACGACGGCTTCAACTGCGACATCTTTTCCCGGGAGGGCGGGATGCGCACCCCTTCGTCGATCTGAAATTCATAGCTGGTCCCGTTCTGTTTCACCTGGACCGGGAAGATCTCCCGCTGAAAGCGGCCGTCCTGGATCGCCTGCCCGGCCTTGACGTGACTCTGGTAGGCGAACTCGTCGAGCTGCTCCCGGCTGAATCCCCATTTCTTGGCGATCATCTCCGCCGAGTTGCCCTGCGGGATGATCTCGAAGAGGTCCATCAACTGGGGGCTGACCGGGCCCTCACCCGGACCGAAGGCATCCGAGCCCATCGGCACCCGCGACATATTTTCGACGCCGGCGCCGATCACGATGTCCTGAGCCCCGGACAGCACGCCCTGGGCCGCGAAGTTCACGGCCTGCTGGCCGGAACCGCAGAATCGATTGATCGTCGTTCCCGGGACTTCGACCGGGAAACCCGCGATCAGGACCGCGGCGCGGCCGATATTCATGCCCTGCTCGCCGGTCTGGGTCACACAGCCGACCACTACGTCATCCACCTGCGCCGGGTCGACGCCGGCGCGGGTGACGACCTCACGCAGGGTCAGCGCCAGTAAGTCGTCCGGCCGGACCGGGCTCAACTTGCCGCTCCGACGGCCGATCGCGGTCCGGACGGCTTCAACGATGACGGCTTCAGTCATTCAGATAAGACTCCCACAATAGATTTCGGGTGTTCACGCCCGCTATAAGTCTAAACCCCGTGTTCGCTTACAATGTTCCGGCACATGCGACCTTTGACTGGGCGGGCCGATTGGGCTCGGTAATCAAGAAGCGCAGAAAGAAAATGCGCAAACACAAGCACAAGAAGATGCTCAAGGCGACCCGGTGGCAGCGGCGGACGAAGTAGCCAGCTTCTGATCGATTAAGCGCTCCAGCTGCGCCTGCGAGGCTTCCCCGGGATAGCGACCGACGACGACCCCCTTCTGGTCGACGAGCACGAACGACGGCGGCGAGTCGACTTCGTAGGCTGCGGTCAAGCTGCCGGCACTGTCGTAGAGGCTCGGATAGGAGACCTTGAATTCGGCCACGAACGCCCGGGCGAGGGCCCGGTCGTGGTCGAGCATGTCGACCCCATAAAAGCGGATGTTCTGGGCGGCGTACTTGGCCGCCAGCGTGTTCAATCCGGGTTGCTCCTTGCGACAGGGTCCACACCAGGCCGCCCAAAAAACGAGG
>VBGO01000153.1 GCA_005882525.1 Chloroflexota bacterium | reverse complement strand
GACCTCGCGCAGCTGATCTACGACCTCAAGCAGGTCAATCCGCTGGCCGCGGTCTCCGTCAAGCTGGTCGCCGAGGCCGGTGTCGGAACGATCGCCGCCGGCGTGGTCAAGGGCCTGGCCGATGTGGTGCACATCGCGGGGGCGGATGGCGGCACGGGAGCGAGCCCCCTGTCGTCCATCAAGAATGCCGGTATGCCATGGGAGATTGGGCTGGCGGAAACTCAGCAGACGCTCCGCCGCAACGAGCTGCGCGGGCGCGTCCGCCTGCGCGTCGATGGTGGGATCAAGTCCGGTCGGGACGTGGTGATCGCCGCGCTGCTCGGCGCGGACGAGTACAGCTTTGGGACTGCGGCATTGCTGGCCGAGGGCTGCATCATGGTTCGTACGTGCCACCTCGATACGTGTCCGGTGGGGATTGCGACGCAGCGTCCGGAGCTGCGGGCCAAGTTCGCCGGGACTCCCGAGATGCTCGAGGCCTATCTGACGCACGTCGCCGAGGAGATCCGGCACATCCTGGCCGGCCTCGGCCTCCATCGACTGGAGGATGCGATCGGCCGGACGGACCTGTTGTCCCAGCGCATCACCGGGGACCCCCTCGCCGACCGGATGGAGCTGTCGCCGCTGCTGGTTGACGAGGGCGCCGAGCCGCGCCGCTTCGTGCGCACCGTTCCGCTGCAGCGGCCCTCGTCACAGCTCGGGGATCGCGTCTGCCTCGAGGCGCTCGGTCCGGTTCTCACGGGAGGCGACGTTCAGCTCAGCTACGTCATCGAAAATGCCGACCGCTCGGTGGGCGCTCGGTTGGGGGGCGCCGTGGCCAGGGAACTCGGGGCGGCGGCGCCGGCGGGGTCGGCGAGCGTCACGTTTACCGGGTCGGCCGGGCAGAGCTTCGGAGCCTTCCTCACCGGCGGGATTGAGTTCCTCCTGATCGGGGAGGCGAACGACTACGTCGGGAAGGGGATGGGCGGTGGGCGGATCATCGTGCGGCCGCCGGCCAACGACGCGGGCGATCCGCACCTGCTGGGCAACACCATCCTCTACGGCGCGACCGGCGGCGAGCTGTTCTGCGCCGGCAAAGCCGGTGAGCGTTTCGCGGTCCGAAACAGCGGTGCCTCAGCGGTGGTCGAGGGCGCGGGGGAGCATTGCGCCGAGTACATGACCGGGGGAACCCTGGTGGTGCTTGGCCCGGTGGGACACAACCTCGGCGCCGGCATGACGGGTGGTGAAGTATTTGTCTACGATGCCGGGATCGGACTGCCCGCGATGGTGAATGCCGAGCTGGTCGACGCCCACCGGCTCAGTGGCGACCATCAGCTGCTGGCCGAGCAGGTCCTCCGGTTGCGTGCGTTGATCGAGCGGCACGCGGCCTACACCGGATCACCCGTCGCGCGTTCCATCCTCGACGACTGGGGGGTTGCCCTGCACCGGTTCTGGCGCATCGCCCCCAGGGCGGATGTGGCCCGGATCGAGAACCAGCACGAGGGGACCGTGGCCGCGCGCGGCTAGCCCGCGCCCATCACGCGGTCGCCGGCGAACTGATCCACGAACCGGCGGGCCGCTTCGACCTGATCCGGGACATCGGCGGCGCGAGCGAGTCCCGGTGGGCGGGGTGGCACGGCCAACACCTCGCCCTCGTCGGTACGCACCAACTGCCAGCCACCCTCGTGTGCCATCCAGTGGTGGCGGTGGCACAGCAGCACCATGTTCGAGAGGTCGGTCTCGCCGCCCTTGGTCCAGTGGATGACATGGTGAGCGTCGCTCCAGGATGCCGGCCGGTCGCAGCGCGGCCACTTGCAATGACCGTCGCGGGCGTTGAGGGCGCGACGCGTGGGACCGGCGACGACGCGCCGCGCGCGGCCAACATCGATCACGACCGACTCCGGCCCGAAGACCACCCGGGTGATGGTGCCGTCACACGCCAGGCGCTGCACCGTCGCCGCCGAGACGGGCAGCGAGTACTCCATGTCACCCGCCGGCGAACCCGGTTCTCCACGCAGTGTGTTGAGCGACGCCGTGACCTGCAGGTGCGGACGCTGCGGCAGCGAGCCCATGTCCTGGGCGTGGGTGATGACCTCGACGAGCGCATCGGCGTAGCGGCGCTCTCGGCAGCGATCATCGTGGTCGCCGTGTGGCAGCGCCAGCGGCTCGAGCGCGCTCCGGAGCGCTCCGCCCCCGATCGTGTCCAGCCAGCCCTCGAGGAGTAGCGTGCCATCCTCACATGGGCTCAGCTTCAGGCTGCGGGCCTCGGTCGCCCGGTTCTGCTGGGCCGCAAATCCCTCCGGGTCGGTCGCGTGCCGCAGATGATGACAGAAATGCCAGAGACGGCCGACGCTGAACTCGCGCGCCTTCTCGAGCAGCTCGGTTTCCTCGAAGGGCGCCGCAGTCTCGGACCCTGCCAGCACCTCGGCGGTTCGGGCCATCAGCGCCAGGTGGGAAAAGCCGATCTCGCCGTTCTCTACCGCCGATACGCTGCCCGGCAGTTCGTCGAGGTGCTGACCGACGGCGATGTTACCCCAGACCGCCGAGCTGGACATCCGGCAGTGATGGCGGATCCAATCGAAGGGGCTCACCGAGCCCTGGTCCTCGTATTCCTGTGTTTCCTGGAACAGGGCGGCGATCTTCGAGAACTCGAGATCCAGGAGGTCCTGGCCGTGCCGGACGGCCTTCAGCTCGGCGGCGAGCTCGGCCGGCTCCCGGTGGGCGCTCGGCCGCTGACGGAAGCGTTCGATCGCGCCGAGCAGGGCTGTGACCTCGGGACTCAACGGCCGGGTCGCTTCCTCGACTACCACAATTCTGTATTAGTCTAGCGAACATCCGTTCGTTTGTCAAGCACGTCCGACGGGTCCGGCCCTGGTTAGCTGAAGAGCGTGATGACGCCGGCCGCCAGCAGCGTCACCGTCCACAGCAAGTCGACGTTGAACCAGGCTCGGTGGAGGAAGCCGACGCCAAAGCGTTCATAAACGACGATCGCGACCAGGGCCATCACGATCAGCAACGCAACGGTATGAAGACTCGCAGCCGCCAGTCCCTGCCATGGCGAGAAGGACGCCGTGTACGCGATCAACGCCATATCCTGGCCTCCGCCCGCCGTGTGAGACAGCTTCAAGAGGATGGGCACCAGCATCAGCCCGGCGCCGTGCGCCGACGACATCAGGAACGACCAGCCGAAGAGTCCGCGAATCCCGATCCGCATGCCGAATCCGCGCGGATGCGCGTGCCGGCGCCAGAGCCGGTAAAGGGCGAATCCAAAGAGCATCACCGCGCCGGCAATGCGCAGGGCTTGGGGCGCGATCAGGAACTGGGCCACGGCAACCAGCACCACGATCACGGCGATAGCGGCCTCGTGGCCGAGGGCAATTGGAAGAAACGATTCCCAGACGGCGGAGCGGCGTCGTTCCTGCAAGCCCCGCGCGACGGCGAACAGCCAGCCCATCCCCGGGTTCAAGCCATGGTAGGCCCCGAGAATGATCAGTACATCCCAGGGCCACCAGGCCGTCATACGGTTCTAACGTCTCAAGCGAAGCAGTACGAGTCGGACGATGCGTCGCCGCCCTCGAGGTGAACCTGGTGGAAGCGCTGCTCCGACTGCACGAAGAACTTGCGGTCGAACTCGATCCCGCCGTTGTCTCCCGCGTCGAGCTTGGCGACCCAGCCCTTCAACCCGTCCGGATAGAACTGATCGTCCCAGGCTTTGTACAGTCCGTTCGAGACGTAGACGCGCTTACCGTCGCGGCTCACCTCGACCATCTGGGGACCGCCGTTGAGCGCCCCGGAATTCGGATGCGCGGCGCGGCGAACGATGCCGCCCAGGTGGACGGATCCGGTCTTTTTGGGGCTGAACGGGTCAGAGACGTCGTATTGCAGAAATTCGCCGGTGCCCCAGCACGAGACATAGAGGAAGCGGTCGTCGAGGGAGAGGTTGATGTCGGTCACCAATGGCGCTACGGCCTTGAACCCCTTGAGGATGGGCGGCAGCTGCTCGGGATCGGCCGGCTCGGCCGGGATCTCGATCACCTTACGGGCCTTCCAGGTGGTGCCGTCCTGGTACCAGGCCCAGACCGACGCACTCAGATCCTTCAAACTGGTCACGACACCGACGAAGCCGTACGCCTTGCTGGGATCGTGCGCCGGACGCAATTCGAGCACCATCTGTTGTTCCGCGCCCAGGTCGATCACCTGGCGATGGCGGCGCTTCGGCAGGTCCCAGATGTGCAGTTGATGGCCGTAGCCGCCTTTCAACAGGATCTCGGGATTGACGCCGTTCTCGATCATCTTCGGCGTGCCCCACTCGCTGGTGACCATCGTGTCGTAGCCGAGGTGCCACCAGAAGTCGTAGGCGAGATACTGCGGCCCGCGATCGAGCTCCCAGCGGCCGCGGACATCGAAGCTGTCGTGATCGATGATGAAGATGCCGCCGGGGCCGTCGCCGGTGGGGGAGCCGAGGGCGCTGACGTAGATCCCATCCGGTCCGCAATGACTGGTGTGTGGGCGGCTGTAGCCGGCCCGGTTCGCGATTTCCTCCGGCTCGATGGTCTTGACGATGCGCGGCGCGCGCGGATCTGGCTTCGTGTCGATGACGTAGATCCGCGACGAGCGGATGCCGGGCGCCAGCAGGTAGCGCCTTTCCACATGGGGATGCGCGGCGTAGGGGCAAAGGGATGAGCTGCAGGCGTTCCAACCGAAGTGGTGGAGCTCATCACCGGCGTGCGTCGTCGTCAGCGTGTTGAGGACCGCGCCGTACGTCTTCGAGCTTCGGTCCGCGTCCAGGGTGGCCAGGCCGTCGGGCCCCTCGCCGGGGTTGACGAGGACCACATAAGCCAGCGTTTCCGGCGGTGCCTGGGCGGCCAGCCGGGGCGATGCGTAGAAAGTCGGATCCGCTCGCAATAAGGTGGCCATCTGATTGCTTCCCTCCCCGATTGTTGACCAATTAGATCGAAATAGTCAGAAAACCGTGGGGCCACTCTACCGAAGACCGAGGGCCCCGTCAAATGAATTCTAGATCGAGTTCGTACAATCCGCAGATGAGTCCGCTGCGGGGATCGACTCTGAGCGTGATCGGCGCCGGGGTGATGGCCGAGGCGATCATTGCCGGCGTCCTGGAGCGCAATCTTGTGCCGGCGGAGTCGATCATCGCCAGCCACCCGCGGGCCGACCGCCGGCATGCCCTGGGCGAGAAGCACCGGATCCAGGTCACCGCCGACAACGCTGACGCGGCCAGGCGTGGCGATGTGGTGGTACTCGGGATCAAGCCCCAGGTGATGGCCGAGGTGCTCGCCGAGCTGCGGGGCAGCCTCGCGCCGGACAAGCTCGTCATCTCGATCATCGCGGGGGCGACGACCCAGACGCTTCGCCAGGGATTGGATCACGGCGCCCTGGTCCGGGTGATGCCCAATACGCCGGCCCAGATCGGGGAAGGGGTGAACATCTGGTACGCGACGCCGGAGGCGACCGAGGCGCACCGCGGGCAGGCCCGCGCCCTCCTCGGCGCGCTCGGCCACGAACTGCAGGTCGCCGACGAGCGTTTCGTGGCGATGGCGACCGCGGTCAGCGGCACCGGGCCGACCTATGTCTTCCTCGTGATGGAGGCCCTGATCGACAGCGCCGTCCACCTTGGCTTCCCACGCCACCTGGCGCACGACCTCGTCCTCGAAACGCTGAAGGGATCGGTCGCGTTCGCCGAGCGGACCCAGAAGCATCCCGCCCAGCTCCGTGACATGGTGACCTCGCCGGGCGGGACGTCGGCCGCGGCGCTGCACGAGCTGGAGCGCGGCCGCTTGCGCACGGTGCTGGCCGATGCCGTCTGGGCCGCCTATCGTCGCACGATGTCGTTGTCGGACAGCCTCAGTGCCGGAAAGGATCCGGAGCCGATGCCGCCGCGTTCGGACAGCTGACGGCATCGAGTCGACGATCAGTCCCAGGTCGGGTCGTCAGACTCCTTCACCCAACCGTCCGATCCGAAAACGAGAAAGCGCTGGAAGGCCTTCAGCAACGCGCCTAGAGTACGGGCCTGCGCGCTCGAGTCTGATAGGCTCGCTGCGTCTGCATCGAGTCGGCGCGTTCACGAAGGAGCAGGTCGTGGTAGGGCAGCAAGTGATTTCCCGGATTGACGCGGTGATTGCCGGCCGTCGCCTCCTCGCGCATCCGTTCTATCAGCGATGGCTCGCGGGCGACCTGACGCTGGATGATCTTCGTGCCTACGCGGGTCAGTACTACAAATTCGAGGCCGCCTTTCCCGGATACCTGACGAAAGTGCTGGCCAAGCTGGAGATGGCCGCCGATCGCAAGGTGCTGCTCCAAAACCTGG
>VBGO01000152.1 GCA_005882525.1 Chloroflexota bacterium | reverse complement strand
ACCTGTCGGAGCTGGTGCCGTTTATAGCCAAGCCCTTTGCCCCGGGGAATGCCTTCCCGGCTGACGAGGTCGCCCAGGAAAAGCTCGCCTTCGACAAGGCCTTCATCGGGTCCTGCACCAATGGCGGATACGACGACCTGCTCGAGGCGGCCCTCGTGGTCCGCGCGGGGCGCGAGCGAGGCTTCGAGAAAGCGCCGAGGACGTTCGTGATCTTTCCGGGGTCGGGCGGGGTCAAGCGCGACATCGAACATCCGGAGCCGCGCCTCGATGGTGAGTCGATCGCCGACGTGCTCCGCTCTGTCGGCGCGGAGATCCGCGCGTCGTGGTGCGGCCCGTGTTTCGGCCAGGGCCCTGACGCGCTCAAGAAAGGAGAAATAGCGATCACCTCATTCAATCGCAACTGGCAGAACCGCATGGGTGTCGGCGGCCTCGGTTACCTGGCAAGTCCGGCCGTCGTGGCGTCGTCAGCGTTGCTCGGCTACATGGCAGGACCGACCACGCTCGGCATCGAATGGAACCCCGAGCGCTTCGACGTCTCGATCTGATTACGCGATGCAGACAAAGGTGCAGGACCGAACGTTGGCGAGAGCCGTTCAGGCGAAGTGCGAGGTGATTGGTAGCCTCCTTCGTCCGCCCTACCTGGCGGAGGCTCGCCGCCGGTATGAGCAAGCAGAGATCTCGACGGCGGAGTTCAAACATCTCGAGGATCGCGCCGTCGACGAAGCGCTCGAAACGCAGACCCTGGCGGGGATCGACGTGATCACCGATGGCGAGATGAGGCGTTACGCCTTTTATGGGCACTTGATCGATTCCCTGGACGGCTTCGACAAGTTCGGAGGCTGGGGCATCGAATTCCGCGATGAGAAGGGAGAAAAGATCCGTCTGCGCCGCCCCGTCGTAGTCGAGAAACTGCGCTGGCGGCACCACATGTGCGTCGAGGAATGGACCTACCTGCGCGCGCGTACGCCACACCCGGCCAAGGTCACGCTCATCTCGGCGCAGCAGGCAGCCGCCTACTACGATCCCGAGAAGTCACGCGACGCATACCCAACGCGTGACGCGTACCTGGCCGACATCGTCGACGTCACTCGCCGCGAGATCGCGGAGCTCGGCCGGCTCGGTTGTACCTACGTGCAAATCGACGCGCCACAGTACGCCGCCCTGCTCGACCACGATTTGCGGGAAGGCTACCGGCGCCGCGGCAGCGATCCGGACCGGTTGCTCGACGAATGCATCGAGATGGACAACGCGATCATCGCCGGCCACGCCGGGATGACGTTCGGGATGCACATCTGCCGTGGGAACAACCAGAGCAAGTACTACGCGGAAGGGGGCTACGGCCCGATCGCCAGGGTGCTGAGCCGCACCCGCTTCGATCGTTACCTGCTGGAGTACGACGACGAACGCTCGGGGGACTTCGAACCGTTACGCGAGGTTCCCGAAGACCGAGTTGTCGTCCTTGGCCTGGTCACGACCAAGCGCCCGCGACTCGAGGACGAGGACGCCCTCAAACGACGCATCGCCGAGGCTGCACGCATCATTCCGCTGGAGCGGCTCGCGCTCAGCCCCCAGTGCGGCTTCGCCTCGACGATGGAGGGGAACAAACTCACCCCGGATGAGCAACAGGCCAAGCTGGATTTGGTCGGTCGGGTAGCGCGCGCCGCCTTCGGCTGATTGGGAGCGTGCCGCCGGGGTTGACAGCCCGATGGACGCACCGATAATCGAGGCGATGCGATGGTGGGAACGTCGGGGCAAGAAGGGGCACACCTACTCACGGGAGAAGAACCCTTCGGATAGGCGGCTCGTGGATATGGCGAAGCGCTACCCGGAAGCATTCCGGGCGCTCTACGACCGCCACTTCCAACCGACCTATCAGCTTGTGTACGGGCAGGTTGGTAACGAGGCGCTCGCGCAGGAGCTGACGGCGCAAGCCTTCAGTCGGGCGGAACGGTTGATCAAGGCTCATCGGCAGGCTGGCTCGTTCCTTTCATGGCTCCGGAAGCTTGCCATGATGACCGTAGCTCGGCACCGACGGCGAGGGCCTGACGCCGACCGGGGCTTCCAGTCGGCGGGGTGTCCGGCGCCGCTGCGTCCCATCCGGCCGACGCTGTCGGCGGCGGTGGTGTTGCGCTTACCACCGGTCGACGATGGACCGGACGTCGTCTATGCGCTCGGCCGGCCGGTCTAAGTCTGTCCTGAGAGGCGGGTAGTCTTCGGCGGTGCACCTCCCACGATGCGGAGCACGTCAGCCTCGGAGAGCAGGCCATTGTGTTGCTTGGCTGCGTCGAGCACCGTCTTGACCAGCTCGGGGCGCGGATCAATCTCGCGCTGTTGCAGCCAGAAGACGACGTTCGACTCGCCGCTCATCGGGCCGATCTCGATCACCTGCACGCAGCCAAAGAGTTCGGCGGGCACGCCGGAGTAGACGCGGTTGGCCAGCCACTCGTCGCCTTTTCGCTTCGCCTTGATGACCGCGGCGGCGTGGACGCCGGTCGCCGTGCGAAACGCGTCGCGTCCGAGGACGGGATAGTTCGCCGGGATCGCCATTCCCGTGCCCTCCGCGATGACATCGCCCATCTCGCGGAGCTTGCTCAGATCCGTGTCGATCCATCCCAGGAGTCGAAAGTTCACGAGCAGCAGGTCGAGGTGCGTGTTGCCGACCCGCTCGCCGAGGCCGAGCGCGCAGCCATGGATCCGATCGGCGCCGGCGACCGCCGCCTCGATTGCATTGATGATGCCAAGGCCACGGTCGCTGTGGCCGTGCCAGTCCAGGCCAACGTCGGGTTTCATCTCGTCCAGCATCGCGCGGACGTAGCGAACCACGGCCCGGACGCCATCCGGCGTCGAGTGGCCAACGGTATCGCAGACGGCAACTCGCGCGGCGCCTTCCTCGATGGCCGTGCCGAATAGGCGGCGGAGCGTCTCGGGCCGCGCCCGGGTCGTGTCCTCGGTGACGTAGAGCACGGGCAGCTCGTGCTGGCGGGCGAAGCGGACGGCCTTGCGGGTGTTGTCGACCATCTGGTCGATCGTCCAGCCCTCCGCGTACTGGCGGATCGGGCTGGAGCCGATGAAGGCGGCGACCTCGATCGGGATGCCGACCCGCTGCGAGATCTCGACCACCGGCCGGATGTCGACCTCGAGCGTGCGCGCCGCGCAGAGCGGCTTGATCCGTAAGTGCTGGTCGCGAATCTCCTGAGCCAGGCGTTCCACGTCCGCGACCGCGCGCGGGCCGGAGCCCGGAAGGCCGAGATCGATCGATCCGACACCGAGCTCATCGGCCAGGTGGAGGAAACGCAGCTTGTGTTCGATGTCGGGGTCGCGGACGGAGGGGCCCTGGATGCCATCGCGGAGCGTTTCGTCGTGAATGCTCACCGGGTGGGCCGGCTTCGACGGGGCGTCGACCGTGTTCCAGTCGTAAATCAGCTGCGCTTCGTCAGGCACTGATCGTCTCGAGCTCTGAGACCAGCGCGGTGAGGAATTCGGTTGCCAGCGCGCCGTCGACGATTCGGTGATCCACAGAGATCGAGATCCATGCGCCGCTGCGGGCGACAACCTGCCCATCAATCACCATGGGGCGGGGCTTGATGGCGCCGAAGGCGACCACACAGCACTCGGGTGGATTGATGATCGGCGTGCCGGTCTCGACCGGGCCGCTGGCGCCGACGTTCGTGACGGTAATCGTGCCGCCGCTCATCTGGTTCGGTGGCAGCGTTCCCGCTCGCGCGCCCTCGATCAGCTGGGCGCTCTTTTCCGCGATCACGGTCAGCTCGAGCTGGTCTGCGCCGCGGAGGACCGGCACCAGCAAGCCCTGGCTGGTATTGACGGCGATCCCGACGTTGACCGGCTGCTTCACGATGATCTCGTCCCGGCTCTCATCCCAGGAGCTGTTCATCAAGGGATAAGCGCGCACGGCCTTGACGACGGCGGCGATGAAATAGGGGAGAGGCGTCATCGAGCGGCCGCTCGCTTTCCGCTGCTCGCGGGTCGCCATCAAGTTCGTGGCGTCGAAGACGGCGAACTCGGTGAACTGCGGAATCGTCGAAACCGACCGCACCATCTGCCGCGCGATCGCCTTGCGGATCCCGACCACGCTGATGCGCCGCTCGCCATCGGTCGACGGCGCGGCCGTCGATGACGCCACCGCCGGCGACGGTGACGCGGCTTCGACATCGGACCTGGTGATCCTCCCGCCAGGGCCGGTCCCCGTCACCTGCGCCAGGTCGACGCCCTTGTCTTTGGCAAGCTGGCGAACGAACGGGGCCGCCCGTACGTCGCCGCTGCTCTCCGGGCTCGGTGCGGGCGTGCGAGCGCGGCGGCGAATGCCCGATTCGGGGCCGGCGCCCGGGCCATATCCGACAAGTGTCCCCGGCGTCGCTTCGGCCTGCTCGGCGTCGGTGGCCGCAATGGTCACCAGCGGCTCGCCGACCGCGACCGACTCGCCAGGGCGCGCGTGCAGTTTCTGGATGGTTCCGGCCCAGGGCGATGGGATGACGACAACGGCCTTCGCCGTCTCGACGTCGCAGAGCGGCGCATTGACCTCCACGCGGGCGCCTTCCTCGACGCGCCAGGCCACCAGCTGCGCCTCGGTCAGACCCTCGCCGAGGTCGGGCAGCCTGAAGGTTTGCTCAGGCATAGGCCAGGGCGGCGTCGGCGGCCTGCAGAATGCGGTCGACGTCTGGCAGGTAGAGCTTCTCGTATCGCGAGGGGGGATAGGGGACGTTCATCCCGCCGACCCGCGCCACCGGTGCCTCCAGCAAGTCGAACCCGTCATGACTGATCCGAGCCGCGACCTCGGCGCCGAAGCCGCAGAAGACCGGCGCTTCGTGGACCACGACGGCCCGGTGCGTCTTGCGCACCGAGGCCATCACCGTGTCCATGTCCAGGGGCGACAGGCTCCGAAGATCGATCACCTCGAGCGAGATCTGTTCCGCTGCGGCGGTCTTGGCGGCTTGCAGGGCAATGCTGACGGTTGGCCCGTAGGCGATCACGGAAACACCCGAGCCTTCGTGCGCCACCCGCGCCTTGCCCAGGGGCACGCGGGCGGCCGGGTCGATCTCTTCTTTGAGGTAGTAGCGCGCCTTGGGTTCGAAGAAGATCACCGGATCCGGGTCATCGATCGCCGTCTGCAGCAGGGCGTAGGCATCGGCGGGCGTCGCCGGCGTGACGACTTTCAGCCCGGCCGTGTGAGCGAAGTAGGCCTCCGGACTTTCCGAGTGGTGCTCGACGGCGCCGATGTTGCCGCCAAAGGGAACGCGGACGGTGATCGGCAGCGAAATGCCCGAGCGGTTCCGGTACTTGGCCACGTGGCTGACGATCTGCTCGAAGGCCGGATAGATGAAACCATCGAACTGGATCTCCGGAACCGGCCTGAAGCCGCGCAAGGCCAGGCCGACCGCGACACCGATGATGGTCGACTCCGCCAGCGGCGTGTCGAAGACGCGCTCCTCGCCAAAGGCTTTCTGCAAGCCGTCCGTGATCCGAAAGACGCCGCCCAGCGCACCCACGTCCTCGCCAAAGATGAGGACGTTCTCGTCGCGCGCCAGGGCATCGCGCAGCGAGAGGTTGATCGCCTTGGCCATCGTCACCGGCTCCATCAAGATCCTTCCAAGGAGGCTTCGAACTCCTCGCGCTCCTGGAGGAAGGATTCCGGCGGGTTCGAGTAGACGTGGCCGAAGATCGCCTCGCCTGGGGGAGGCGCGGGCACGGCGGTCAGCCGGACGCGCATCGCCTGTGCCGCAGAATCGGCCGCATCCGCGATCGCCGTCACGACGCCAGCATCGATGATGCCCTGCTGTTCGAGCCAGGCCCGGTAGCGCTCGATTGGATCCTTGGCGTTCCAGGTCTGCAGCTCACTGTCCAGCCGGTATCTCGTCGGATCGTCGGAGCTGGTGTGCGCGCCCATCCGGTAGGTGACGGCCTCGATCAAATAGGGGCCGTCGCCGGCCCGCGCGCGGGCGGCCGCGCCCCGCACCGCAGCGTAGACGCCGAGCACGTCATTGCCATCGATCCGGATGCCGGGAAACCCATACCCCCGCGCGCGCTCGGCGATCGACCCGGCCGTCTGCTTCGACAGCGGGACCGAGATCGCCCAGTAGTTGTTCTGGCAGAGAAAGACGACCGGTGCCTTGAAGACGCCGGCGAAGTTCATCGCCTCGTGCCAGTCTCCCTCCGACGTCGCGCCATCCCCGAAGGTCGAGAGCACGACCTCCTCGCTGCGCTTCAGCCGGCAGCCCATGGCGAACCCGACCGCGTGGGGGACCTGGGTCGCCACCGGGATCGCCAGTGGCGCGAAGTGAAATTTGCGCGGATCCCACGGTCCGTGGGAGAGGCCACGAAACAGCGTCAGCATGTCGGCGGGATCGACGCCGCGGATCATCGCCATGCCGAACTCGCGATAGCTGGGGAAGATCCAGTCGTCGGTCCGAAGGGCCGCGACGGCACCCACGTGGATCGCCTCCTGGCCGAGGTACTGGCCCCACAGCCCCAGCTCACCCTGGCGCTGCAGGTTAAGCGCCTCCTGGTCGGCACGCCGGATCAGCACCATGTTGCGGTAGAGCTCACGCAGCGCCGCGGCATCCAGGCCTAGGCGGCTCCGGGCTTCAGCGGTCAGCTCGCCGGCGGGCGAGAAGGAGGCGCGCACCGGGTCGTCTGCCGCGACGACTCGAACCACGTCCGCCATTGCCGGGAATATCGTATACCCGGTGGTCTCCCGCGAACTGCGTCCAACCAGTACTTACACGATCGCCCCGGCGGACCGGGGAGGCCTTCAACAGCGGCTTCGAGGCATCGGAGGCGTTGAGCTGCCGCCCGGGCCGCACGAAGCCTGGCGGGTCCGGCTTTCGGATGGAAGCAGTCAGGCCGTGGCGATCCTTTACCTGTCGGGCAAGCTCGTGATCTCCGGGCACGCGCCGGCGTTT
>VBGO01000151.1 GCA_005882525.1 Chloroflexota bacterium | reverse complement strand
CTCGCCGCCCGGGTCTGGACGATCCTCCGGCAGGCGCGAGGCGCGACGCGGGCCGGCGTGCGTGACGACGCGCGGCGCGACGACGCCCGGCGCGACGAAGCCGGCGTCACGCCGTGATGGTCATGCCGCGGCGCCGTGTCGCGTGGCCGCTGGCGGGCGCCATCTATTTGCTTCTTTCGCTGGCCTTCGCCGCCGTGGTGTACCTCGGCACCCGGCATCACCCGATCGCGCATCAGCGCTTCGCCACCGTCGTCCTGCCGGGCGCATTCGTCGTCACGGCGTCAATACTTTTGGCCTTCGTGGTCAACCGGCGGTTGTCGGCGATGCCGGCCTGGCTCGCGCTCGACCTGCTCGCCTGGCTTCCGCTGCTGGTGCTGACCCTCGGCGCCCGGTCCGGGCGGGCGAACGTCGCGCTCTGGGTCGGCGTGGCAATTACTCTTAAGGCCGCCGCGCTGCTGATCGCGCTGGGGCGTGCCGTGGCCGAATCTCGGATCGGCGATCGAACGGCCGCGTGGCTGCTGGTCGCCATCAGCATCCTCTTCTATGTGGCGCCGCTGCCGGTGGTCCGGCTGGACCGCGGCCTGCAGCTCAAGGGGGACGAGCCGCACTACATGGTGTCGACGATCAGCCTGCTCCGCGACGGGGACCTGTTCGTGGAGAACGAGTACGCCGCCCGGGTGTACGCGCCGTTCTACGACGCGATCATGCAGCCGCCCTACCACACGGTCGCGGCTCGCGACGGACACCTCGCCTCATTCCACGACCTGGGGCTGCCGATCCTGGCGGTCCCGGCGTACGCCATCGGCGGCTGGATCGCGGTGCTGCTGGCGATGGCGGCCGTCGCCGGCCTGACGGTCCGCGAGATGTTCCTCGGCGCGCGGGCGCTGGGCGCCGACCCGGTGGCGGCGCTGACCGCGGCCAGCCTGGTCGGATTCAGCCTGCCCTTCGCCGTCTTCGCCACCCAGGTCTACCCGGAGATTCCGGGCGCGTTTCTGACGGCATTCGCGGCGCGGCAATTGCTCGCCGCGCCGGCGGGCCGGCGGGCGGCGGCCCTGATCACCGGCGTCGCGCTCGGGATCCTGCCCTGGCTTCAGGTGCGCTTCTGGGCGATCGTGTTGCCACTGCTGATCGCCGCGGTGATCACGTGGCGCGGCCGGATGCAGCGGCTGCTCGCGATCGCGCCGGTGGTCGCCTTCACGCTGGGCTATATCGGGCTGAACGCGGCCGTCTACGGACGGCTCACCATCAGCCCGTTTCTGTTCCACGAGTCGATCGGTCCACAGCTCGGGACGCTGATCGCCGCGGCCGGGGGGCCGCTCGGCGTCGTGCTCGCCCTGCTCCGGCCCTGGCTCGACCCGTATGACGGACCCTTCTGGATCGCGCCGATCACGATCCTCGCGGTGGCCGCCATCCCCCTGGCCGTGAAACGCTCCGGGCTGGCGCTACGGGCGGCCCTCGTCGCCGTGGCCCTGTACGGACTGTTCATTGGCCTGCATTACCTGGTCAGCACCTCGGGCGATTCGCCACCGGGACGGTTCCTGACGGCGATCGTGCCGCTGCTGGCGTTGCCGCTGGCCGTCATCCTGGACCGGCCGTTCCGGCGGCTGACGTTCCCGCTGGCCATGCTGCTGGCGGCGGGCAGCGCGGTCATGGTCGTGATCTCGCTGGCCGAGCCGCTGCTGGCGCGCTACCCGTTCGGCGGCCTCGGCGGACCGGTCGCCAGCCTCGGCCGCCGCTTCCACGTGCCGATTGATGACATTCTTCCGTCGTTTCCACAGCCCAGCGGCGCGGCCTTGTTCAAGTCAGCGCTGGCGGCCGCCGCGATCGCGGGCCTGGCGCTGCTCCTGGTGCGAATCCTGCGGCCAAAGGCGGCGTTTTCGTATTCGGAGCACCCGTACAATGGCTCCAATGCCGACCTATCAGGCTGATGCCATCGTGCTGCGGCGCCTGGATTACGGGGAAGCCGATCGAATCCTGACGCTGCTCACCCGCGAGTACGGCAAGCTGGGCGCGATTGCGAAGGGCGCCCGCCGCGCCAAAGCGAGGACCGGAAGCAGCCTGGACCTGTTCGGCCGCTCGCGCATGATGCTGGCCCGCGGACGCAACCTCGACGTGGTGGCCCAGGTGGAGCGGCAGGGCGATGTGCGGCACATCGCGGGTGACCTGCACCGGACGGCGTATGCCTGCCTGGTCGCCGAAGTCGTCGACAAAGTGCTCGAGGACCGGCACCCGGTCGACGACATCTTCGCCCTGGTCGTTACGACGTTGGGTCAGCTCAACGACCCGGAGCGGCAGCCCCGGGCGGACGCCGCCTGGTTTTTGATGCGGATCCTGGACCTGCTGGGCTACGTGCCGCAGCTGCAGGAATGCCCCGGCTGCAGCCGGCCGCTGCCGGAGGCGGCCGCCTGGTTCTCGCCGCTGCTCGGCGGCGTGCTCTGCGCCGATTGCGGCAGCCATGAGCAGTCGGGTTCCCCCGTTTCGGTCAACGCACTCAAAGTGTTACGCCTGATGGCGGCGAATGACGCCGAGCTGTTTGCCCGCCTTCGGCTCAGGCCCGAGCTGCTGCACGAGGTCGAGCAGGCGCTCGAGGCGCAACTCGAATACCACCTCGACCGGCGGTTGAAGAGCTTCGACTTCATCCGCAGCATCCGGTAGCGCGATGGCCATCGCCGAACAGCAGGGGCAGATGGAAAAGCTCGTGTCGCTGGCCAAGCGGCGCGGCTTCTTCTTCCAGTCGAGCGAGATCTACGGCGGGCTGCAGGGCTTCTGGGATTTTGGCCCGCTAGGCGTCACCCTGCGCAACAACATCAAGCGGGCCTGGTGGCGATCGATGGTGGAGCTGCGCGACGACGTGGTGGGCGTCGAGAGCAGCATCATCATGAATCCGCGGACCTGGGTCGCCTCGGGCCACGTGCAGAATTTCACCGACCCGCTGGTCGAGTGCAAGAAATGTCACCAGCGATTCCGGGCCGACCACGTCAAGGGGACCCACCATGCCGACGACGGCGGCGAGTTCACCGAACCGCGCCAGTTCAACCTGATGTTCAAGACCGCGGTCGGCCCGGCCGAGGACTCGAGCGCCCAGGCGTACCTGCGGCCCGAGACCGCCCAGGGGATGTTCGTCAATTTCGCCAACATCGTGAACTCCACCCACCTGCGGCCACCCTTCGGGATCGCGCAGGTGGGCAAGGCGTTTCGCAATGAGATCACGCCGGGCAATTCGATCTTTCGCTTACGCGAGTTCGAGCTGATGGAGCTCGAATACTTCGTGCCACCTGCGGACGAAATCAAATGGCTCGATTACTGGAAGGAGGAACGGCTGCGCTGGCATCTCAGCCTCGGTTTACGGCCACAAAAACTGCGGCTGCGGCCGCACGGCAAGAGCGAACTCGCCCACTACGCGTCGGGCGCCTTCGACGTCGAGTACGAATTTCCGTTTGGCTGGTCGGAGCTCGAAGGCATCGCCGCCCGCGGCAATTACGATCTCTCGGCGCATCAGCAGGCGTCGGGGCGGGATCTTTCGTATTTTGACGATCTGAAGCGCGAGCGATACCTGCCGCACGTGGTGGAACCGGCGCTCGGGGTCGACCGGATCATGCTCACCCTGCTGATCGACGCCTACAACGAAGAAGAGGTCCGCGGCGAGCAGCGGGTGGTGCTCAGGCTCCATCACAGCATCGCCCCCGTGCAGGTGGCGATCCTGCCGCTCTCCCGCAAGGAGCCGCTGACGGCGCTGGCCGAGAAAACCGAGCACGCGCTGCGCCCGTTCTTCCGAACCGAGTACGACGATACCCAGTCGATTGGCAAGCGCTACCGGCGCCAGGACGAGATCGGCACGCCCTTCGCGATCACGATCGATTTCGACAGCCTGGAGGACAACGCCGCCACCATCCGGTCGCGCGACGAGATGACCCAGGTGCGGGTCCCGCTGAGCGAGCTGCGTCGCGAGCTCCAGGAGCGGCTGCCCTGAAGGCCCTGATCCTGAGTGGCGGCCGGGGGACCCGCCTGCGGCCGATCACCCACACCAGTGCCAAGCAGTTGGTGCCGATCGCGAACAAACCCATCCTCTATTACGCCATCGAGTCCGTCGTGGCGGCCGGCATCCTGGACATCGGCATGATCGTGGGCGACACCGAGGCCGAGATCCGGGCGGCGGTGGGGGATGGGTCCCGCTGGGGCGCCCGGGTCACCTACATCCGGCAGTCGGCGCCGCTCGGCCTGGCGCACGCCGTCAAAGAGGCGCAGGCGTATCTCGACGGGTCGCCGTTCGTGATGTACCTGGGCGACAACCTCGTCCCCGAGGGGATCAAGGGCTTCGTCGACCAGTTCGAGAAGGGCCGCCCGGACGCGCTGATCCTGCTGTCGCGGGTGCAGGCCCCGGAGCGCTTCGGGGTCGCCGAGCTGCGCGACGGGCAGGTCATCGGTCTCGAAGAAAAACCACAGAAGCCGAAGTCCGACCTCGCCCTGGTAGGCGTCTATTTGTTTACGTCCAGGGTCTTCGACGCCGTCCACGCGATCAGCCCCTCAGCGCGGGGGGAGCTGGAGATCACGGACGCGATCGAGTGGCTGCTCCGCGACGGCGCCCGGGTCGAGCCCCACGTGATCGAGGGCTGGTGGAAGGACACCGGCCGGCTGGAAGACATGCTGGAGGCCAACCGGATCGTGCTCGACGGGCTCGAGCCATGTGTCAAGGGCACGGTCGACGCCAGCTCCAAGCTGATCGGCAAGGTGGTCGTCGAAGACGGCGCGCGGATCGTCAACAGCACCGTCCGCGGACCGGCCATCATCGGCGCGCAGACCCGAATCGAGAATTCGTATATCGGTCCGTTCACGTCGATTTATTACGGCGTGGAGATCATCGGCAGCGAGATCGAGCATTCGATCGTGCTGGAGAACAGCCGGATCATCGACGTCGCCGTCAAGATCGAGGACAGCCTGATCGGCAAGGACGTCGTCATCCGGCGGACCGACGCGATGCCCAGGGCGCTGCGCTTCATGCTCGGCGATCACTCCGAGGTGGAGCTGACGTGAAGGATGCGCCGGCGGGAGCGATGCCTCGGGCGGCCCACGGCCTGGTCCGCGCGATCGTTCCGGAGGCCTGGCGGGCGCGGCTCAACTACCACCTGATCGGGGAGCCGGCCGTCATCAAGAGCGAGCTGCGAGGGTTGTCCGGGGCGCCCTGGCGCCGGTTCGCCGGCTCGCGCTCAACCGCTCGCATGACGGAACGGGTGATCGAGATTCCGTGGGTGCTCTCCCGGATCCATGACGATCGGCGGGTCTTAGACATCGGCTCGGCCTACGCCGCGCCCGTCTTCCTGCAGCGTCTGTCGAGCATGGGCATCGCGGAGCTCCACGGCGTCGACCTCAGCCGCCGGCCGGTCAAGGGCATCCGGATGACCCGCGCCGACGTGCGGCACATGCCATTTCCCGACGCGTCATTCGACCTCGTGCTGTGCGTCTCGACGCTCGAGCACATCGGCCTCGACAATGCCGGCTATGGCGTCGAAGCGGAGCGGCAGGCGACGGGCGACCTCCAGGCGCTGACCGAAATCCGGCGGGTGCTGGCGCCGGCAGGCCGGCTGTTGATCACCGTTCCCTACGGCCGTGCCGAGGACCATGGCTGGTTCAAGCAATACGATCGCGTGGGCTGGACGGCGCTGATCCAGGAGGCCGCCTTTTACCCGGAAGAGGAGGCGTTCTTCAAATACGGCCCGCAGGGCTGGGCGGCGATCGATGATGCCGCCCAACTTGCCTCGAGCGGGTACGGCGAGCTGGGCGCGCCGGCGGCCACCGGGGTGCTCTGCGCCGATCTTCGCCCGCGCCGCGCGGCCTGACGTCTCGCCCTGTCAAGAACCGCCGCTATCACTCTTCGCCCGCCCGGTCGGGCGCGATGCATCGCGGCGGCGGGTATCATGGGGTCCCCGTGCCAAAGTGGACCTTGACCGGGCCCGCGCTGATTGGGGTCGTGGTCGCAGCGCTCCTCCCGCTCGCGCAGCCGCTGCCGTCGATGGCGGCGAGTTCGGCGAGTCCAGTTCGGGCGATCCACGCTGACCCGGCGATTGGACCGCATGCCGGCGACGAGGCGGCCCACGCGCAGGACCGCGTTCGGTTGACGCCGGCGCACTCGCCGATCGTGGCCCGGCGGGTCCCGTCGGCGGCCGCCGGCGCCCTCGGCCTGGCGGCGCCCGCCGCGAACAGCACGCTCACCCGGGAGGTGCTGGGCTTCGCTCCCTACTACGAGCTCAGCCAGCGCGCCAACTGGAACTACGCGCTGCTCAGTACCGTGGCGTACTTCGGACTGAATGTGAACGCCGACGGCAGCTTCAACACCTCCGA
>VBGO01000150.1 GCA_005882525.1 Chloroflexota bacterium | reverse complement strand
GTAGCCGCCGGATAACAGGCCGACGCCCAGCGACCGCGCCCGCTGCGCGGCCAGCAGGTCCCAGACGCTATCGCCCACGACGATCGAGTTCGTGATATCGACGCCGAGGCGATCGGCGGCGGCCAGGAACAGGTCGGGGTCCGGTTTCGCATGCACCACGTCATCGCGGGTGATCACGACCCTGGGCTCGACGCCGAGCAACTTGATCGACGGTCCAGCCGTCACGAGGTTCCCGCTGGTGGCGATGGCCCACGGCACGTGCTGCCGCGTCAGCCGGCTGAGCAGCTCATGGGCGCCGGGCAGCGGGCGTACTTCCCCAAGCCGGCGGACGAAGGCCTGGGCGTGCTGGGAGCGAAGCTGCGTCGTTTCTTCGGCGGTCAGCTGCTTGCCGGTTTCCCGTAGCAAGGCGTTGACGAACAGGCCACCGCTCATCCCGATTCGCCGGTGGATACGCCACACCGATAGCTCCATGCCGGCCTTCCCCAGCACCTCGTGCCAGGCGAGGACGTGCTGATAGACGCTGTCGACGAGCGTGCCATCGAGGTCGAATAGCAGTGCCGGGACTCGTTCCGCCACGAAGTTAGTGTGGCACGGCGGAGCTCGCTCACGGCCGCAACTCGTTTAACCCGCGTTTAACCCTGGCCCTGTAGACTGCACCGCCATGTCACGCAAGCCTCGACTCGCGATCATCGCTCATGACGGAAAAAAGGCGGACCTCGTCGCCTTCGCCACGTTCAACCGCGACCAGCTGGCCGAGTTCCAGCTCGTTGCCACGAGTTCGACCGGCCGGCTACTGACCGACAAAGTCGGGCTCGAGGTCGAATCGCTCGAATCAGGCCCGGTTGGCGGCGACGTCCAGATCGCCAACCGCGTCGTGGAGGGCGAGATCGACGCCGTCGTGTTCATGGTCGATCCGCTCGACAAACATCCGCACGAACCCGACATCCAGACGCTGCTCCGCATCTGCAACGTCTGCAACGTCCCACTTGCGACCAACAGCGCGACCGCCGACGCTCTGATCGGCTCGCCGCTGCTCAGGCAGGTTCTAACCCGCTAACCGACCGGCACCTCCTCCCCATCCTGGGACCAACGAGTATGGAACGAGCCCTCCCGGTCGATCCGCTTATAGCTGTGGGCCCCAAAGTAGTCGCGCAGGCCCTGGACCAGGTTCGCCGGTAGGCGGTCCCGGCGGTAGGCGTCGTAATAGGCGAGCGACGAGCCAAACGCCGGCGCCGGGATCCCCCGGTCGACCGCGACGGCCACGACGCGCCGCCAGGCATCCTGTGCCGACGCCATCGCGTCGCGGAAGTAGGGAGCCAGCAGCAGGTTCTTCAACCCGGGCTCATCGGCATAGGCGTCGGTGATTCGATTCAGGAAGCGGGCGCGGATGATGCACCCGCCACGCCAGATCCGCGCAATCGCTCCCAGCTTCAGGTCCCAGCCGTACTCGTTGGAGGCGGCCTGCATCTGCTCGAATCCCTGCGCGTAGGCGACCATCTTCGATGCGTAGAGCGCGCTGCGCACGTCGTCAACCAATGAACCAGGCGCGGGAGCCCGCATCCCGCCGTCGGCCCCGGCGAGCGTCCGCGAGGCCACCTGGCGATCTGCCTTGAGGGCGGACAGGAATCGGGCAAAGACCGCCTCCGTGATGGCGGTTACCGGGATCCCCAGGTCGAGCGCCGATTGCGACGCCCACTTGCCCGTGCCTTTCTGCGCCGCCTCGTCGAGGATGACGTCGACGAGCGGACGTCCCGTGGCGCGATCGCGCTTGGCCAGTACCTCGGACGTGATCTGGATCAGGTAGGACTCGAGGTCGCCCTTGTTCCACTCGGCAAAGATGCGCGAGAGGTCTTCGGCGCCCAGCTCGAGCGCGTGGCTGAGCAGGTCATAGGCCTCGGCGATCAGCTGGATATCGGCGTACTCGATGCCGTTGTGGACCATCTTCACGTAGTGGCCGGCACCGCCGGGACCGATGTAGGTGCAGCACGGTTCGCCGTCGACGTGGGCGCTGATCCGTGTCAGCATCGGCTCGACCTGCTGATAGGCATCGCGGGCGCCGCCCGGCATGATGCTGGGCCCGTTCAAGGCGCCTTCCTCGCCGCCGGAGACGCCGGTCCCGATGAAGCGAAGGCCGCGTGCCTCGAGCGCGTTGCCGCGCCGCACGGTGTCGAGAAAGTAGGAGTTGCCGCCGTCGATCAAGATGTCGCCGGGCTCCACATAGGGCGCGAGATGCTCGATGGTCTCGTCGACCGGAGGTCCGGCCTTAACCATCATGAGGATCCGGCGTGGCTTTTCCAATTGGGAGACCAGTTCCTGCGGCGTATGCGCCGCCGTGAATGCGCCCTCCGTGCCGTACTGCTTCATGAAGTCGTCGACCCGCGACGTCGTGCGGTTGTACACGGAAACGCCGAAGCCCTTGCGGGCGAGGTTGCGGGCAAGGTTCATCCCCATTGTCGCCAGCCCAACGACGGCGATCACGCTCATCGCCGCGTGCCGCTCGCGCGCCGGAGACTGATGCCGAGCATCACCACGACGATGACCGGCATGAGCCACCATGCCACCAGGTGGTTGGCGTTGAGGATCGCGCTCAGGACCAGGCCGGTAAAGACCGCTACCGCCATCGTCCAGTCGTCGCCCACGATGAAGTGATACAGGAATCGCGCGGCTGCGACGATCCAGGAAAAGGGAGGGGGCATCGACTATGCCGCCGGGCGCATGCCCAAGGCCCGGTTCCGCTCCAGGGTGATGTAGGTCAAGGCACTTAACACGTACAGCACCAGCAGGCCGAGGACCGCGCCGTCGCTGGCAGGCCAGCTGACCCCCAGCCCCTCGAGCGACCAGAACGTCCCGAAAGTCGTCAGCAAGATGCCAACAACCAGCTGCAGGAAGCTGCGCGGGACACGGCGAACCGTGTTGTGCAGCACAAAGCCGACGGAGCCGACGACGACAATGGCGCCGACCCCGCCGACCACGGCGCCACCCAGCTGATTCGCCCCGGCGCCGAAGGACACGACGATGATGGCCACCTCGAGTCCCTCCAGAACGACCCCCTTGAAGGAAAGAAACCAGGCGGTCCAGTCCATACCGGGGCCCCTCCACAGCTCGGCATCACCGTGAGGGTCGCTGCCGCCGATCCCTGCGAGCCCGCGGGCCGCGACTCGCATAATGCCCTTGCGAAACCATTGCAGGCCGAAGACGAGCAGCAACGCGCCGATCACCAATCGAAGCGGACCGATCGGAACAACACTGAGCGCGGCACCCAGGATAACCACGATCACCGCCAGCACGCCGAATCCGGAGGCCGCGCCAATGATGGTGGAGCGCCAGCCGCGAGTTGCCCCAACGCCGACCACGATCGTGACCATCTCGATCGCCTCAACGGCTGATGCCAGGAACGTCGTGATGAGGACAGCCCAGAGGCCGGTCATATTTTGACTCTACCGGTTTGAGGCGGGCCCGTCGCCCTGCTTTGGAGTGAGTCGCAGGGTCATCCAACTGGTGTACGAATAGAGGGTGGCAACCAGCGGGACTGACATCGCCACCACCGAGACGCCGGCCCCGCCACGTCGGCCGCGGTTCTCGGTTACGGCGCCCGCCGATCCTGGTCTCGCCGCACTGCGGCGCGCCGCACGCGCAGCGATCGTGATTCCGCCGGTGCTCGCCTTCAACGCGCTGGTCCTCCATGGCGGACAGAACGTCATCTTCGCCGTCTTCGGATGTTTTGCGCTGCTCGTCATGTCGGACTTCGGCGGTCCGCGTCCGGCGCGCGCGATCGCCTACCTCGCGGCCACCTTCGTAGGCGGGCTGCTGGTGACGGTCGGCACGCTGGCTTCGGCCTCCGCCGGCCTTGCCACCGCGGTCACATTCGTGGTCGGCCTTGCGATCGCCTTCAGCCGGGTCTTCGGCGGCTACGTGGCGGCCGCGCAGACCGGCATGCTCCTGTCGTTCGTGATCGCGGTGTCCATCCCGGCCCCTGCCACCGCGATTCCCACCCGCGCCGGCGCCTGGGCGATGGCTGGAATCATCTCGACCCTGGCCGGCGTCTTTCTCTGGCCCCGGTTCGAACGGGTCACGTTGCGCAAGCACGCCGCGAAGGCCTGCCTGGCCATCGCCGATCTGGTCGAGGCCCTGCGCGCCAACGACCGTGAGCTGCCGCGTTTGCTCGAGGCGGCTCGACAGGCGGAGCGGGCCGCCCGGCAGGCGTACGCGGCCACGGCGAAACGTCCGGCGGGCCCCACCCGCCGCGACCGCGCCTTCGTGCAGCTGCTGACCGAGATGCAGCGGGTGGTCGATATCGTCGAACGCCCCTTTCAGCAACCGCGCGTCTCCATCCGCCCATGCATCGCCGAAGGGGACCGGCTGGCTGCGGCGATCGTCTCAGCCCTTCGCCGCAGTGCGGACGTGCTCACCGCCGAGTCGCCGCCGGACCTGCGGGCCGTCGATCAAGCCCGGGACCTCCACCGGGCCGCGCTCGACCGGTGGGCCGCGGATCAGCTTCGCGCCGGGCGGCCGGTCGATGAGGTTCTCGATGGTCTCGACGTCGATCACACCCTGCGAGTGGTCGGCTACGTGACCATCGCGCTCGCCACGAATGCGGTCATCGCCGCCGGTGGGCGGCCCGACGACGCGGTGAGCCTGCCGGTGACGGCACCGCGCCTCGAGGGGCTCGGTGGGGCTGCCATCCGCGTGATGCGCACCATCCGCACGCACCTCGAACCGACGTCGACCGTGATGCAGAACAGCCTGCGGGTGGCGGTTGGGCTGGGGCTCGCGGTGCTGACGGCTCGCATGCTGGGACTGTCGCACGCCTTCTGGGTCGTGCTCGGCACCCTGCAGGTTCTGCGATCCACCGCGCTGGGCACCGGGCGCACCACGGTGCAGGCGCTGATCGGCAATGTGATCGGCGTCGTGATCGGTGGTGTGTTCGCGATCCTCGCCGGCAACCATCCGCTGGTGATGTGGGCCGCCTTGCCCATCGCGATCTTCGTCGCGGCTTACGCCGCAACCGCGGTGAGTTTTGCGGCGAGCCAGGCCGCCTTCACCATCAATCTCATCGTTATCTTCAATCTGATCTCACCCGCGGGTTGGCAGGTGGGACTCGTTCGGATCGAAGATCTGGCGGTCGGTGCGGCGATCAGCCTGGTGGTCGGGTTGCTGCTCTGGCCGCGTGGAGCGCGGCGTGAGCTCGCAAGAAGCCTGGCGGTCTTTTACCGGGCGGTGATTGCCTACCTGGACCGGACGTTCGACCGCGTCCTGGGCTACGAGCCGCCGGCCGGTATCGATCCCGCCCGCCGGCCGGTGATCCAGGCCGCCGAGCGTGCGGGCGAAGCGTTCGACGCCTTCCTCAATGAAGGGTCGGCGACGCCGCTCGACCCGGAGACCGCCGGCTTCCTGCTCGCCGCCGGCAACCACGCCATTCTGGCTGGAGACGCGCTCGATGTCATTTCGACGCGGATGGGGTACCAGGCCGGCGGTTGCCCGGAGGGGGCGCGGTCCGTCCGCGGGCAGGTGGGCATCCTGCTCAACGGGTTTACGCGTTTGGCCGACCAGCTCGCCCTTCGGCAGCCGCGGGGACACGTCGAACCCGTCTCAGCGCGGGCGTTGCGGGCCGCCGCGCTCGACTGCCTGCGTCGATGGCGCAACGATGAGGGCGCCGGCCGGGGTGCGCTGGCCGTCGTGATGGCAAGCGAGTGGACGCAGAATCTCGCGCGGCTCCAAGACGACCTCGAGGAGCCGGTAGCCCGCGCCGTGGAAGCGGCGCGGAAGCCCTGGTGGCGTACTAGCTAGGGGCTGCCACCTCGGCAGGCTGGCGGGCGGGTTGCGCCCGCAGCACGGCCGTCGCCGAGACCGCAATCGGATCGCTGGCCGGGAAGGTCTCCATCAAGGCTTCGTCCAGCGCGTCGTACCAATCGCGATCGCCGGTCTCCGTGGCTAGCGCTCCTCCGCGATCCTGTCGAGCTCGGCCAGCTCGCCGGGGGCCAGGTCGAGCGCCACCGCGCCGAGGTCTTCCTCCAGGTGCGCGACCTTCGAGGTCCCGGGAATCGGCAGCATCACCGGTGAATGCGCCAGCAACCAGGCGAGCACGACCTGCGTGGGGGTCGCGTGGTTCCGGCGGGCGATCTCCGCGACGGCGCCCGCCGCGCCGGCGACCTCGCCACCTTCCACCGGGCGCCACGGGAGAAACGCCAGCTCCTCGAGTGAGCAGAACTCGAGTACCGGTTCAGAGGCACGGTCGAAGACGCTGTACCGGTTCTGCACCGAGACGATGGGCGTGAGCGTTTGTGCCTTCTCGATCTGGTCGGTGGTCACGTTCGAAAGGCCGATGTGCCGGATCTTGCCTTCATCCTTCAGTGCCACCAGGGCGCCGATCGACTCCTCGATCGGGACTTTCGGATCCGGACGGTGAAACTGGTAGACATCGATTTGTTCGACCCGAAGACGCTTGAGGCTTCCCTCGCAGGCGGCGCGAAGGTGTTCAGGACGCCCGTCGGGAATCCACTGGCCCGGCCCGGGCCGGATCAGCCCACCCTTGGTAGCGATCACGAGCTGCTCTGGGTACGGGTACAGCGTCTCCGCGATCAATCGCTCGCTGACTTCCGGACCGTAGGAATCGGCGGTGTCGATGAAATTGATCCCGAGCTCGAGCGCGCGGCGCAGCACCCGCTTGCATTCCTCCCGGTCGGCCGGTTCTCCCCAGATCCCCTCGCCGGTGAGACGCATGGCGCCGAAACCAAAGCGGTTGACGGGGAGGTCGCCCCCAATGTCGATGGTCCCCGCCAGCGCGGCGTTGATGGTGGTCGTAGTGCGCTCTGCCATGACGTCCTCCTAGGTGGTGGCCGGCTGTCATCTACTCTAGGCGCTGGTCCGCGTAGGATGCCACGATGAAGCTCGGTCTCACCTTGCCCTATGAGGGAAGTCTCTCTTTCCCCGAGGCGGTTGAGCTCGCTCAGCGCGCTGAGGCCCTCGGCTTCGAATCGGTCTGGGTGCCCGAAGCGTATGGCACCGATGCCGTCTCCATCCTGGGCGCTCTCGCCGCCCGCACCGAACGCATCCAGCTCGGCACGGGCATCGTCAACGTATTCAGCCGGACGCCCGCCCTCCTGGCGCAAACGGCGGCGACGCTCGACCTGATCTCCGGGGGCCGGTTCATCCTCGGACTCGTGATTCGCATGCGGGAGACGATCGCGATCGTTCGCCAGGTTTTGCGGCGCGACCGGCTAGTCTTCGACGGCGAAGTCTTCCATCTCGACAAGGGCCTCAGGCTGCTGGCACGGCCCGTGCGCGAGGCAGTGCCGATCTACCTGGCGACGCTCACCGCGGGGGGCCTACGCCTGACCGGTGAGCTCGCCGATGGCTGGATCCCCACCCTCTTCGCTCCCGATCACATGGATCTGTTTCGCCCGGAACTCGAGGCGGGCGCGCGGATCGCCGGCCGATCCCTCGATTCCCTCGGTATCGCCCCCCACGTGCCGGTGAGCATCGACGCTGACCGCGGGAACGCGCGGGAGGCGCTGAAGCCCTGGGTCGCTCTGTACGTGGGCGGCATGGGGTCGAAGACCAAAAACTTCTACAACGACCTCGTCAGCCGGTACGGATTCGCCGACGATGCGCGCACCCTCCAGGAGTTGTACCTCGGCGGCAAGAAGCTCGAGGCGATCCGCCGGGTCCCCGATGCGCTCGTCGATGCCATTGCCATCGCCGGGCCGCCCGGCTACGTCCGCGAACGGCTCGAGGTGTGGGCGTCCGCCGGCGTGACGACGATGCTGGCCGGCGTCCACGACAAGACGCAACCCGACCGCCTGCGGACCCTCGAGCTCCTGGCGACAGCCGCGGGCACGGTCGACTAGGATCAGGTCAGGACGGCAACATTCACGCGTGAGGTGGCCCAGACATGCCAGTACGGACCGCGGAAGCCAGGTGGCAGCGCTCGCTGCAAGACGGATCGGGAACGATGCGGTTGGGAAGCGGCGCCTTTGAAGGGGCCTATTCCTTCCAGAGCCGGATGGAGAATGGCCCCGGCACCAATCCTGAAGAGCTGATCGGCGCGGCACATGCCGGCTGCTTTTCGATGGCGTTCGCCAACGGCCTCACGCAGGCCGGCCACAAGCCACAGGAAATTCGGACTAAGGCCAGCGTGCACTTCGACAAGACCGAGCAGGGATGGGGCATCACGCGCATCGATCTCGCGACGGAAGGCAACGTACCGGATATCGACGAGGCAGCCTTCAAACGCCTTGCCGAAGACGCCAAGAAGAACTGCCCCGTCTCGAAAGCCCTGGCGGCAACGCCCATCACCCTGAGCGCAACACTGAAGAGCGGCGTCACCGCCTAGCGGCCAGCGATGAGGGCGATGCGACTTCAGGCGGCGGGGGAACCCCTCCGCCTGGAGGAGTTGCCCGTGCCCACCCCGGCTGCGCGTCAGGTCCTGATCCGAGTCTCGGTCTGCGCTGTTTGCCGGACTGACCTGCACATCGTCGGTGGGGAGCTGAGCGAGCCCAAATTACCGCTCGTGATCGGCCACATGATTGTTGGCCAGGTTCAGTCGGCCGGGGCGGGCGCCCACCGATTTGTGACCGGTGAACGTATCGGCGTTCCCTGGCTCGGCTTCGTCGACGAGACCTGCCGCTTCTGCCGCCGCGGCCTCGAGAACCTGTGCGTAAGCGCCCGCTTCACCGGCTATCACGTCGATGGTGGCTATGCCGAGTTTTGCGTCGCCGACGAACGCTTTTGTTTTCCGGTGCCCGAGAGTTATGCCGATTTGCATGCCGCACCGCTGCTCTGCGCCGGCTTGATCGGCTATCGGGCGCTCCGGCTCGCCGGCGATGCCCAACGCATCGGTCTCTATGGCTTCGGCGACTCGGCCCACATCATCGCGCAGGTCGCCCGCTACCAGGGTCGACGTGTGTTTGCCTTTACCTCGCCGGGTGACACGAAGAAGCAGGCCTTCGCGAAAAGCCTGGGGGCCGAATGGGCGGGCGACTCGCTGGCGCCGCCGCCGGAGCCCCTCGATGCCGCCTTGATCTTC
>VBGO01000116.1 GCA_005882525.1 Chloroflexota bacterium | reverse complement strand
TGGCCAGCCTGGACCAGAGCCTGCGCCGGATGGGCCTCGAGTACGTCGACATCTTCTATTCCCATCGGTTCGATCCCCAGACCCCGCTGGAAGAAACGATGGGTGCGCTGGACACGGCGGTACGCCAGGGTAAGGCGCTGTATGCCGGTGTCTCGTCGTACTCGGCGCGGCGGACGAAAGAGGCGGCCAGCATTCTCCGTCAAATGGGGATCCCGCTGCTGATCCATCAACCCTCCTACTCGATGCTCAACCGGTGGATCGAGCCAGAGCTCCTCGATGTCCTCGGCGAGGAGGGGATCGGCGCCATCGTCTTCTCCCCGCTGGCCCAGGGGCTGCTCACCGACCGCTACCTGAACGGGATCCCGCCCGGATCGCGAGCGAGCCATCCCGGGTCGCTATCCCAGGAGATGCTGACCAGCGAGACCCTCGGGAAAGTGCGCGCCCTGAACGAGCTCGCGCAACGGCGGGGTCAGACGCTGGCGCAGATGGCACTCGCCTGGACCCTGCGTGACCCAAGGGTGACGTCGACGCTCGTCGGGGCGAGCAGCGTCGCCCAGCTGGAGCAGAACGTCGGTGCGCTCGACAAGCTGCAGTTCTCACACGACGAGCTAGCGGAAATCGACCGCCACGCCACGGATAGCCGCATCAACCTCTGGGCGGCCTCGAGCAAGAACTGACCGCCGTTTTGTGGCCTAAATTTTTGCGTTGACCGCGGCGCCAACGTGTGCTAAGCCTGCGCTGAGACGGCTCGAGAGGCCAAACAATTTGAAGACGTCCCAGCAGGCGAATGGAAAACGAAATGGTTCGTCCCGGCCTGCCGAAGAGTGTCCGTGGCCGCGGCCGTTTTCGGCGGGATTCGATAAATGCCCGGCCTACCTCCAGCAGCATTTCATTCCCATGGATACCAGTTACCGTCCGCTCCCGCCGGTACTCACCTGCCGGCACCTGGTGACCCGGCCGCTAAACGATCAGAAGAGCGGGTGGTATGGGGCATGCGAAATCGGCGACCAGGCGGCCCGCCTCCGCTGGGTTGCTCAGGTCGACGCGGCCTGGCTGCAGGAGGTTGCCCAGCTGCGGCAGCAGATGGAGGTGAACAACCGGCCCTTCATCGAGAAGATCTGGGTTGCCAAGGCGCTGCAGCTCGCCGCCGAGCAGCAGGGCCGTTCCGTCGAGGCCGCAACCGAGGCGCTCCAGCTGGTGGCGAATGCCTTTCTCGCGGAGAGCGCCACCTTCCTCTTGCTTCACCAAAAGGAGCTCGAGCAGCTCGAGCTGCCAGCCGACGCCGTCTTGCTCCTGTTGCGCCGATCGCTGGCCGCCTTCGTCGCCCTGGACGGCGCCCAGCCGCGTTGGGAAATTCCCGACGACGTCCTCGAGGCGTTCCCCGATCGGGTACGCGCCTTCTTCCGCCCGCGCCGGTCGAACGGATTTGGCGCGGCGTTCAGGCCGCTTTCGTCGAACGACGCTCCGCGGGGTGAGTTTCGACCCAAACCGTAACGGCCGCTTAAGCTCACGGTTGAGCGATGAAAACCGCCGAAAGCAGCCGGTTCACTCCCGAGTTGGTCGCGCGATATCCGCGCCCGGGGATGGCCGTCCCCGGCAAGATCCATTACTCGCCGGACGCGAAGGTGATCACCTATCTCTTCAGCGAGCGGGGTGACCTGGTCCGTGAGCTCTGGGCCCTCGACCCCGCCAGCGGTCGGAAACAGCGCTGGGTGGCGCCGCCCGGCGAGACGGTCACCGAGGAGACGCTGTCTCGAGAGGAGAAGCTCCGGCGCGAGCGCCTGCGCCTGCGGGAGACCGGTATCACGGACTACACCTGGGCGGAGAAAGCCAACGTCATGCTGCTTCCAATGCGGGGCGAACTCTACCGCTGGGTCGAGGGATCCACCACCCGGCTAACCGGTGGAGGCGTGATCGATCCCAAGATCACGGCTGATGGGTGCCGCACCTTCTTTGTTCGCGATGGCGACGTCTGGACGATCGATGACGCAGGCGAGCGGCGGCTTACCTCACACCCGGCCGGCGTGACCAATGGGTTGGCGGAGTTCGTCGCCCAGGAAGAACTCGATCGCTTGAGCGGGTACTGGCCGTCACCCCGGGGCGACCTGGTCGCCTTCGCGCAGGTCGACGAGTCACACATTCCGGTGTTCCCGATCGTGCACCAGGGCACGCCAACGCTGGAGATCGAGGAGCACCGCTATCCGTTCGCCGGGGCGGAGAACGCCCGCGTCAAGGTCGGCGTCGTCTCGCTCGAATCCGGCGTGACGACCTTCATGGACCTCAGCATCGACGAGGGGTATATTGCCCGCGTCGACTGGCATCCGGACGGCCGCCTGTTGGTGCAGCGGCTATCGCGTGACTGGCGACATCTCGAAATCCTGGCTTACGACGTCGGCACCGGGGCCGGCCGGGGGATCGTGGTTGAGAGGTTGGAGCCATGGATCAACCTGCACCACGACCTGCGCGTCATCGAGTCGACCGGTGAATTCACCTGGTCGTCCGAGCGCACCGGGTTCCGACACCTATATCTCTATGCGCCCGATGGGCGACTGATCCGCCAGCTGACCAGCGGCGGCTGGCCGGCCGAGGCGACGGTGGCGTTAGACGAGAAGGGGCGCCAACTGTATTTTGTCGGCTGGCAGGAAAGCCCGCTCGAGCGCCATCTCTTTCGGGTTTCACTCGATGGCGGAGAGCCGGAGCGGCTGACCTCCGAGCCGGGTGTGCATGGCGCCGAGATCGCACCCGACTTCTCCAGCTTCGTCGACGTCTGGGACAGCCACGAGCATCCGCCCAGCATCACGGTCCGCAGCCTCCGCGGGCAGCCGCCGGTGATCCTGCATGCGGCGAGCCCGGTTGAGCTCGACCTGCCGCCGCCGGAGCTGCACCGGTTTCGGGCCAGCGACGGCGCCGACCTGTATGCCGCTGTCTACCGGCCGCCAACATCGGGCGCTCTTTCCCGTCCCCCGCGTGCGGACGAGGGTCAGGGTGGGGGCCGGGCGCCGGTGATCGTCGAGGTCTACGGCGGTCCCGGAGCGCAGATGGTGAACGACAGCTGGGCGCAGACGGTGGATTTACGGGCGCAGATGCTGGCCCAGCACGGGTTCGTCGTCATGAAGGTGGATAACCGCGGCTCGGCGCGCCGCGGGCTGGGGTTCGAGGCGCCGATCGCGCGCCGGATGGGCGGCGTCGAGATCAGCGACCAGGTCGAAGGGGTGCGCTGGCTGGGCACCCTCGGCTTTGCCGACATATCTCGGGTCGGCATCTACGGCTGGAGTTACGGCGGCTACATGACGTTGATGGCGCTCGCCACGGCCCCCGACGTCTTCAAAGCCGGCGTCGCCGGGGCGCCGGTTACCTTTCACGAGGGCTACGACACCGCCTACACCGAAAAGTATATGAGTACTCCCAGGGACAATTCGGATGGGTACCGGCGGTCCTCGCCGCTGAGCCACATCGACCAGCTCCGCGGGCGGCTCCTCGTGGTGCACGGCATGATCGACGAGAACGTTCACTTCCGGCATACCGCTCGCCTGATGCAGGCGCTGATCGATGCGGGCAAGCCGTTCGAAACGCTGATCTATCCGAACGAGCGTCACATGCCACGCTCCGAACGAGACCGCGTCGACATGGAGCGGCGACTGCTCGAGTTCTTCCAACGCAATCTGTAATGGCAGCAGAGCCGTCGCCCTCCCCCCTTGCGGGGGAGGGTCGGGATGGGGGGTCCAAGATACGGGCATTAGTCTTCGACTTCGACGGCCTGATCGTCGACACGGAAGTCCCGATCTTTCGCGTCTGGCAGCGGATCTACCGCGAGCGCGGCCAGGAGCTGCCGCTCGAGCGCTGGCTCACCATCATCGGCACCGCATCGGGACCGTTCGACCCGATCATCGACCTCGGCGAGAAGACCGGTACGAAACTCGACCAGCCGGAGTTGGAGGCGCTCGAGCGCCTCTACTACCAGGAGGCAACCGCCCTGCAGCAGCTGCTGCCCGGAGTGATCGACTACCTGGTCGGCGCCCGCCAGCTGGGGCTCAAGACCGCCGTGGCATCAAGCTCTACGCGCAAATGGGTGATGGATCATCTCAACCGCTTCGGCATCGGCGGCCACTTCGATGCCATCGTCTGTCGCGAGGACGTGAAGCGGACCAAGCCGGATCCCGAACTGTACCGGGCGGCGCTGCAGCGAGTCGACGTGCCGGCGGGCGAGGCGATTGCGCTCGAGGACTCGAGCAACGGTGTCCGCGCGGCGAAGGCCGCCGGGCTTTTCTGCGTGGCGGTGCCCAATCCACTGACCGCGGACCTGGATCTCAGTGAGGCGGACCTGCGGCTGATTTCGCTGGAGGCGATGCCGCTGCGTACCCTGATCAAAGAGGCGCAACGGGGTGACAAAGCCGTGAAGGACCGGCGGTCGCGATGAGACGGTGGACCAACCTGGCGCTGTTCGGGTTACTTGGCCTGGCGTTTACCACCGGCTGGGTGGCGTTCTTCTACGGCACCGCGCCCTCACGCTGGTCGCTGATCGTCCATGCCGCGAGCGGCTACGCGATCGTCGCGCTGACACCCTGGAAGGCGGTGATCGCCGCTCATGGCATCCAGCGGCGGCGCCCGGGCTGGTGGGCCTCCCTGGTTTTCACCGGGCTGGTCATCGCATCGGTGTTCGCGGGGATCCTCCATTCGACCGGCCTGCTGCTCGCGGTCGGGCCGATCACCGCGATGGAGGTCCACGTCGGCGCCGCCCTGCTCGCGATCCCGTTCGTCGCCTGGCACGTGATCGCCCGGCGCATTCCGGTCCGCGCCGTCGACCTCTCGCGCCGTAGCCTGCTACGCGCGGGTGCCCTGCTGACGGGCGCGGGCCTCGCCTATGCCGCGGGTGAAGGCGCGGTCCGTCTGTTCTCGCTGCCTGGTTCGACCCGGCGCTTTACCGGCTCCTATGAGTACGGTTCTTTGCAACCGGCGGCGTTGCCGGTGACCCAATGGATCGCGGATGCGGTTCCGGCGATCGATCCCGCGAGCTGGCGGCTGACCATTCAGGCTGGCGCGGCGATCAGGGAATGGAGCTACGGCGAGCTGCTCGCGTTCGACGACCGGGTGCGGGCGACGCTCGACTGCACCGGCGGCTTCTACTCGACCCAGGACTGGTCCGGAGTTTGGCTCAGACGGCTGCTGGAGTCATCTTCCTCCCCCCTTGCGGCTGAGGGTCGGGGTGGGGCGTTCAGCCTCCACGTCCGATCGTTGACCGGCTACGATCGCCGGTTCGCCCTCCGGGACGCCGGCCGGCTGCTGGTCGCGACCCGGCTGGGCGGGGAACCGCTCGATCCTGGCCACGGCTTTCCGGTTCGACTGGTCGCGCCGGACCGCCGTGGCTACTGGTGGGTCAAGTGGGTGACGGCGATATCGATCGACGAACTGCCCGCCTGGTGGCAGGTACCATTTCCGATGCAGTAACCAGGATCAGTGTTGGCGGGCGGGTTGGCGAGAGATGTCGGGTAACCGCTCGAAGACGTAATAAACGGCGAGCGCGGCGCATACGATGACGACCGCGATCGGGCTGACCTGGCCGAGGGGGATGCAGGCAAGGTAGGCAACCAGGCCGACGGAGAACCTCGGCCAGGAGCGCAGCGCCACCTCGCGGTCGACGTCCGGCGTGAGCAAGGCGGGATGCGTCAGGGTGTAGGTCCAGAGCGCGCTGAAAAAGACCGCGATCACGGACGCGTTCAGGGCATATAGACTGGCGGCCGTGCTGGCATCGCGCGGCACCAGGATATTGCTGCCCAGCTGTTCGGTGGAGAAGGGAAGGAAGACGATCGCCATCAAGAGCAGCAAATTGATAAACAGGAGGCCGCGATCGAGCCGGGCGATTCGCTCGAACATCCCGTGATGATTCACCCACATGACGCCGATCGTGAGAAAGCTCGCCACGTAGGCGGCATACTTGGGCCAGGCCGCCAGTAACGCTGTAAGCAACCCGCCCGCGGCGGTCTTGTCGATCTGGACATTGAAGATCAGCAGGGTGGCCGCTACCGCGAACACCCCATCGCTGAAGGCCTCGACGCGCCCCTTGCTCATTGCGTTACGAGGATAGGACAGCGAGCGTTAGGATCGAGTGGCGGTGCTCACCCTGGTCAGGAACGCGTTCACTCGTTACCTCGTGTCCGCACGGTCCAGGGTTGAGCTGATCAGCGCGATCTGTGCAGGACCCGGAACCGGCCGGCTTCCATCCACGCGACGGCCACGCCCAGCGGGACCAGCAGGAGCTCGACCGGGATCGCCGTGGTCAGGGCCCGTCCCGGGGTGATGGTGGGTAGCTGCTCACCCATCATCAGTGCGATGGAGAGGGAGAGACCCGCAGCGGCTAGTCCGGCGAGCGCCGCGATGAGGGCGACCGGCGCTTCGTACCCGTGCTCGACGCCGATCCGCCCCGACAGGCGGCGGCGCCCAACTTCGAGCGCGCCGAGCAGAAGCACGATGCCCAGCCCGACCTCG
>VBGO01000115.1 GCA_005882525.1 Chloroflexota bacterium | reverse complement strand
AGGTGGCCGGTCGCGCGGTCGAGGTCGACTTCCCGGACTCACCGGTTCCCGGTGGCCGGCGTTGGCGGGTCGACATCACGGAGGCGGTGCTTACCCATCTCAACGAGGCGGGTGACCAGTTGGTGGTCGAGTCCTGGCACTCGCAACGGGGGACGACGCGACTCGAACGGCGCTGACCAGGCAACGCCGGCCCGAGCGGGGCCGGCCGATATCCCGTCCCTCCATCAAGTGTTTAATTGACAACGAATGACTGCGCTTGCCGGCACACGTCCCCCCCGCTCCACCCGCGAAGATCGCCGGGAGGCGCTCGTCCTGGCCGCCTTCGAGCAGATTGCGGAGCACGGTTTCGAGGGATTGCGAACGCGAGAGGTAGCCGCCGGCGTCGGCTTGAACATCGCCACCCTGCACTACTACTTCCCGACCAAGGAAACGTTGATCCGGGGCGTCGTGACGCACGCCATGGCACGCTTCCGATCGACGCTCGCGCCCCATGGCTCGCCGGCGGATCAGCTGCGCAATCACTTGCGGGCAGTCCGTAAGCTGCTCCGCGATGAGCCCGAAGTGGGCGCCGTGATGGGCGAGCTGGCCCTGCGCTCGGCGCGTGACCCGTCGCTGGCTCGGATCATGCGCGAGATGAACGACGCCTGGCAGCGCACCTTGCGCGGACTGCTGCGGCGCGCCGCCCGGGAAGGCTACCTGAGCCGTGACCTCGACAGCGATGAGGTCGCGGCCTTGATCATGGCAACCCTGATGAGCATCACCCTGCCCAGCGTCTCCTCCGCCGACCGCACCGATCAGGCATTCCGTCAACTCGAACGGTGGCTCGGGCTGGGTCCCGGGCGCCGACTCGTTTCAAGCAAATGATTGAGCTGTGTGATATGATCATGTCAATCATCTGATTGACCGCTCGCGGAGGCTCACCATGTCCATGCAGAATCATCCCGTCGACCGACCCACGCAGGGCACCGGGCACGCCGGCACCCGGGTACCGTTTTTCGTTCCGCTCTTCAATCCGATTGCCCGCCGGCTCCTCCGAGTCGGGGTGCCGCTGGGGCCCAATGCGCTGCTCACCGTTCGCGGTCGCAAGACGGGTCAGCCGCGTACCACGCCTGTGGCCCTGGTCGAGGTCGACGACCGGCGTTGGATCATCGGCACCTTCGGCGACGTGAACTGGGTGCGAAATCTCCGCGCTGCCGGGCAGGCCACGCTCACCAGCAACCGGCGGGCGCAGCCGGTGACCGCGGTCGAATTGTCGACCACGGAGGCCGCCGCGTTTTATCGCGGTACGCTGATGTCCTACGTGCGTGGCATACCCCTGGGACTGGGCCGCTTCCTGCTGAGCTCGCTGGGCGCGAGCGACCTCCTCAGCGATCCGGACGGCGCGGCCCAACGGCATGCCGTGTTCGAGCTCCGTCCCCAGACTAATAACGGTTCGGGCGCGGCGCCGGCGCCAATGTCTTGACGATCGGGGCCACGAAGTCGGGCCGGGTCGACTCGTACTGCCAGATCCGGGCCGAGACTCGGGCGATCACCGCCCAGCCGGCGGCGTCGTCCAGGCCATCGACCGCGACGGTCAGGACATACGAGATCCGCCCGTTGACGACATAGGCGGAGTCGTTCTCCGTCCCGTCCATCGTGCCTACCTTGTGCGCCACCGTCGCGCCGGCCGGCATTCCGGCCGCGATCCCCTGCTCGCTGGCCGTGTGGGTCAGCAGCGGGTAGAGCCATCGCTGCGCCGCGGCTCCGCCGAGGCGGCCTAACGCCTCGTTCACCCACGCCCCGGTCAGGTCGCCGGTGGTCGTCGTGTTCGGAATCCAGAGCGCCGAGCCGCTCATACCAATCGATTTCGCATAGGCGTTGAGGGCAGCCGGGCCGCCCATGTATCGCACCAGGATGTGGGCCGCCGTGTTGTCCGAGTAACGACCCGTCCGCAACGCGAGAACGTCGCGCGTGAAACAGGAGCCGGGCGCATAGTCGGTGAACCAGCCATCTTCGGCGTCGCTGGGAATGAAACACAGGACATCGGACCGGCTCGCCTGGCCGGCCGCAATCCGCTGCGCTTCCGCCATCAGCAGCGGCAGCTTATAGGTGCTCGCGGCATAGAAGCTATGGTTGGCGCCGATGGATAGGCTGTTCCGTCGCGGACCGCTCAATTCCTGCAGGCTGATGCCCACGCGCGCGCCGCTCCTCGCCGCGATGATCCTGAGGTCGCTTTGCAGCTGGTCGAACGCGGACGCAGCCAGCACCGTCGTGACGGGGGGCGCCGGCTTCGAGGTCGCGACCGGCTGGGCCGATTGGCCCGGCGGCGGGGCGACGGTGGTCGCGGGCACGATCGACACGCTTGGACTGGCGTACGCGGCATTGCCCACCAGGATCAGCAGGGACACCGTCAGCGGGTAAATCACCAGGCGCAACAGCGCCCGGACCGGCCGGCCCCTCATGGCTGTGGTTCAGCCTATTGAGCCTCCATTGCGAATTCATGGGAAGCCGATGAGAGCGCGTGCCGATTCGCTGATCAGTCGGTCGCAGAGCGCTAACGATCCGGTAACGCCGGGCCGATGGCAAGATAGGTCCGTGACGCTCGAGCAGGATTGGCCTCTCTTTCAGCTGCGGATCGAAACGCCCCGCCTGGTGCTGAGCTATCCGACCGACGCCGATCTGGATGCCTTGAATGCCGTCGTCGATCGCGGCATCCACGATCCCAACGTGATGCCGTTTGCCGTTCCCTGGACGGATGACCCACCGGACGTCCGGCGGCAGCGTTCGCTCCAGTTCTGGTGGGGAACGCGGGCATCGTGGAAGCCAACCCGGTGGAACCTGACCCTGATGGTCACCCAGGGCACGCAGGTTCTCGGCGCGCAGGACCTCCGCGGCACCGATTTCGCCACGACCCGACAGGTAGCAACCGGTTCGTGGCTGGGGCAGTCGCATCAGGGCCACGGAATCGGAAAGGAAATGCGGGCGGCGATCCTCCACCTTGCCTTTGAGGGGCTCGGCGCCGAGCGGTCGGTCAGCGAGGCGTTCGAGGACAACCCGGCCTCGCTGCGTGTCTCCCGTGCCCTCGGATATGTCGAAAACGGAGATGACCTCGTCGCGCGTCGCGGCCGTACCGCGCGCTTGATCCGGCTGCGCCTCGATCGGGCGACCTGGGAGCACAACCGGCGCCATGACTTCCGGATTCACGGGCTTAAGTCGTGCCTGCCACTGTTTGGTCTGGGCAACGGTACGGTCCAGCCGTGACGAGCCTTGCGCCGTGGCTGGCTGTCCGTGACGCGCAACGAGCCACGGATTTCTACAAGGCGGCGTTCGGCGCGGTGGAGGTCTACCGGCTCGACGGTGACGAGGGGACGGTCGCCGTCGCCCAGCTCTCGATCGAGGGAGCGGTTTTCTGGATACAGGACGACGTCGACGCCGGCCCTGAGCGCCGGGGCCGCGGACTTGTTCGAATGATCCTGTCAGTCGATGATCCCGACACCATCTTCGATCGAGCCGTCGCGGCGGGCGCCGCGGTGGTGGCGCCGATGCACGAAGCGTATGGGTGGCGCACCGGACGCGTCACCGACCCGTTTGGCCATGACTGGGAGATGAGCAAGCAGCTCGCGACGTCCTGACATCCTCGGACTGCTAGTCGGGCACCTCGACAACGACGTGCACTCCGAAGGGTGAGCGATTGTAGGAGGCCGCCACCAAGCCGCCGATCAAGGCCCCCACGGCGGCGGCGAAGAGTCCGACCAGGAGGCCGGCGATGGGGATGACGAAGAACCACTCCGATTGGACCCGTTCCAGCACCGGCACCTGACTACCGAAGGGCAGGAGTTGTTCGGTCACGCCCAGCGTCAGGCTGAGGTCACGCTGCCAGCTGAGGATCGCCCCCGCGAACCAGGCCAGGGCCGCACCCAGCACGCATCCGGCGACCAGGCCGAGGGCAAAGCCGATCCAGCCGCCGGCGATCATCGCGGCGCGAACCGAGAGGGCGACCACACGGCCGCTGACCTGGTGCATCAGGAGGCCACCGCGCGCTGCCGCGGTGCGCGTCGCCGCAGCAAAAGCAGCCCCAGCAGGATGATCGCCGGGATCGCGAGCGCCATGGTAAGGGCGTAGGCGAGGTAGCCGAGGAACCGCAGATTCTGCACCGCCGGCTGATGGGCCTGTCCGGTGGCCGTCGAGACGATCTTTTGCTTGGCGCCCTGCCCGGCGCCGCCGCTGAACAAGGCGGCGGCTTGCAGCCCGGCCGGCCTCGGATCGCCGTTGGGGGCATACAGACCGAAGTGTTCGAGCTTCACCCCGGGCCGCTGCGTCCAGTAGTCGTCGAGCGTCCACCACACGGTCGCCCCGACGAACCCGTTCGGATTCTCATCCAGGTAGGGGGCGGCCGCCTGGTAGGTATCGGCAAGGATGCGCCGCTGTTCCTCCTGCTCGGTGACGTTGTCGGCCCAGCGCCCGAATTCGAGGATGATGATCGGCTTTCGCGGGTAGGTCGTGTGGGCGACCTGCAGCGCGTGGGCCGTGCCGGGCCCGGCGTCCGGCCCGTAGAAGACGCCGTAGTACGTGGTGTAGCCCGCCACGTCGAGCGGCCGGCTGGTGGCATCGTCCGGCTGGTTCCCGTAGGCGGCCTGGCCGGTCAGCCGGGTCCCGTCGATGGAGCGGTCGAGGTCGTGCAGGGTGGCCAGCGCCTGCTCTCGCTCGATGCCACCCGTCGACTCGTTGGCGAGGCCGTGAAAGAGCACGGATGGATGGTTCATGTCGCGCAGGTCCATCTCGCTCAACATCTGCTGAGGGATACCCCGGTCCATCGCGATGCCAAAAGTAGCCGGCGTGTAGTGATAGAGAGGAATCTCTTCCCAGATCGCATAGCCCAGCCGGTCGGCCAGCATCAGCAGCAACGGGTTCGCCGGGTGGTGGTCGGCGCGGATCAACTGGATGTTGGTCGCGTTGGCCTTTTCGAGGATGATCCGGATGTCGTCCGCGGTGACGACCGGGCCGCCCCGCGGCTGACCCTTGACCGCGGGGTAGACGCGCTCATCGTGGAGCGCGACGCCCGCGTATTGGACCGGGTTGCCGTTGAGCAGGAGGCGGGGGGAGCTGGTATCGATGGCGATCCGCCGCAGGCCGAAGGTCTCGTACAGCTGGTCGACCCGGCGGTCCTGCCAGAACACCTCCACCTTGAGGAGATAGAGGGCCGGCGACTGCGGCGACCAGAGGTCGGCGCTGGTCAGGGAGAAGCTGGCGTGCAGCTGGCTGGTGCCGTCCCGGCCCAGCTGCCCGGCATCGAGCCGCTGCGAAGCGATCGGCACGGCGCCACCGGGCAGCAGGCTCAGCGGATCCGGGTTGGTGAAGTTGCTTTGATCGACGGTCGCCGGCAAGATGTCGAGACCGACCGCCACCGGCGCCGGGTCGCCGCGGCGCTGATGGAGCGTGACGGCGATATCCGCGCCGTCGAGGTGCGGCACGATATCGGCGCGCGCCGCATAGATCGCCGGGGTCGCCTCGATCCAGACGGGCTGGGTCAGACCCCCGTAATTCCACCAGTCGGTGAGGCCCCAGGGGACGATGTCCTGGCGGGTGCCCCAGGGTGGATTGTCGATGCGGGCGGCGATCACGTTGATGTCGCCCGGCAGGATCGCATCGGTCACGTCGAACGCGAAGGGCGTCGAGCCGCCTTCGTGGTAGCCGAGGTAGTGGCCGTTCAGCCAGACGTCCGCAATATAGTTGGCGGCGCCGAACTTGAGCGTGACCGTCTGGTTCTGCCACTCGGGCGGGACGTCGAAATCCTTCCGGTACCAGGCGCCGTTGCCCGGCGTGGCGGGCGGCGGATCGTAGGAGCCGGGCACGTCGACGGTCGGCCAGAGGGTGTCGTCGAAGGCCGCCTGTTCGCGCCCGGCGGCATCGGCCACGATCGGCTTGAGCGACCGCGATCGAACGGCAAGCGAGAGATCATTGTCCATCCGCATCGTCTGAATCCGCCAGCGGCCGCCCAGGTCGATCCGGCGGCGAGGCTGGTAGGAAAAAGTTGGGACCGGGATGCCGTTCTGGAAGGCGATCCGGCTCCCGCCCACCGATTTCACGCTCAGCGTCGGCGCCAGCTCGGCGGCCGCCTCCGGGCTGACGCAGGCCGACAGCGCGAGCCCGAGGACGACGTTAGCGAGGGCGAGGCCGGCGAACCGGAGGGCAAGACGCAACGACCTGCATTATCCGGTACGCGGTTGGAGGTGCCGGTGCTCCAGCAGCCGCCGCACCGCGCCACCACTGTCGAGCTTGAGTGCGGCGCGCGCGACCCGGGCGCACTCGGTCGTATCCAGCTGGCGGATGGCCGTTTTGATCCGGGCCACCATGGGCGGGTGGACGCTCAGCTCATCGATGCCGAGGCCGACGAGCAGCGGCACCGCCCAGAGATCGCTCGCCATCTCGCCGCAGACGCCGACCCAGCGCTTCCGCTTGTGTGCCGCCTTTACCACCTGGTCGATCATCCGGAGCATCACGGGATGGAGGCTGTCCGCGAGCGGCGCCAGCTCGGGGTTGGTGCGATCGGCGGCAAACACATACTGGGTGAGATCGTTGGTGCCGAGGCTGAAGAAGTCCACCTCCGCGGCCAGCAGGTCGGCGCCGACGACGGCGGAGGGCACCTCGATCATGATGCCGACCAGCATCCCCACGCCATCGACCCCGCTCGGGTTGACGTCGCGCCTCGCCTGCTCGAGAAGTGCCTTCGCCTGGCGCACCTCGTCAACCGTCGAGACCATCGGGAACATCAGGCGGAGCGGGTGCGCCGACGCGACCCGGAGGGCGGCCCGCAGCTGATCGAGCAGCAGGTCCGGCCGGCGCAAGAGCTGCAGCCGCAGGCCTCGGACGCCGAGCGCCGGGTTGGCCTCCGGTGGCTGGGGCAGCGCCGGCAGC
>VBGO01000478.1 GCA_005882525.1 Chloroflexota bacterium | reverse complement strand
GCAACCAGCGACCTTTGCCGATTTCACGCCTCGCGAACGAGACGTTTTACGGCTGCTGGCCGAAGGCTTCCCAAATAAGGAGATCGCCCGCCGCCTCTCGCTCTCCGAAAAGACCATCAAGACCCATGTCAGCAATATCCTGCAGAAGCTGGGAGTTACCGATCGCACCCAGGCCGCCCTGCTCGCGGTGCGGCGCGGGCTGGTCCAGTAGCTCCGCCTAAAGGCGGAGATGGAATTCGGTCGGCCGCCCGATGGCCCCGGGGCGGTCGCGCGTCAGGATGGAGTCATGACGGATCCCGAGTCTTTGTTCGTCATCATCTCCACCGATCTGGCGCAGCGTCGAGCTCACACGCTGGAGCGGGCCGCGTCGGTCCGGGAGCCCGAACGGGCGGAGGCGCCGGCACCCACCGAAACCTGCTGCGCCTCGGGAGACTACGGCGATGCCGCTTGAGGGAAAGGTCGCGCTTGTCACCGGAGCGTCGCGCGGACTTGGCCGAGCAATCGCGCTCGCGTTCGCCGGTGAGGGCGCGGCGCTGGCCCTTTGCGCTCGGCGCGAGGAGGCCCTCCAACGGGTAGCCGGCGAGGTTAGGCGGCTCGGCAGGCGCGTGCTTGCGGTTCCAGCCGATGTGCGCTCGCCGCGCGATCTCGAGCGGCTGGTTGCGCTCACGCTTGAACGTTTCGGCCGCGTTGACATCCTGGTGAACAACGCCTCGGAGCTCGGGCCCACGCCCCTTCCCTACCTTGCCGACTATCCGACGGCCGCCTTCGACGACGTGCTGCAGGTCAACGTCATCGCTCCATTTCGGTTGACCCAAGCGCTGATCGGCGGAATGTTGCTCCGCGACCAGGGTGTGATCATCAACGTGACCTCGGACGCGGCCATCACCGGATACCCGGGATGGGGCGCCTACGCCGTTTCCAAGGCGGCGATCGAGGGACTCACCCGGACCTGGGCCGCCGAACTCGCGCATACCGGTATCCGGATCCATGCGGTCGATCCCGGGGACATGGACACCGATATGCACCGGGCCGCGATCCCAGATGCGGACCCGTCCGAGCTCGCCCGACCCGACGACGTGGCGCGTGCGTTCGTCCGGCTGGTGACGACGCGCGACCCCGATTCGGCCGGCCGGCGCCTGGAGGCGGCTGCCCTTGGTCGTTAGCCCGGTGAGCGCGCTGCCGGCGCTACCCGAGGAGCTCCGTGCCCACCTCCCGGCGGAGTTGCGCGGCCGACGGCGGGATGGCGTTCGCCTGATGGTCATCGATCGGGCCGCCGGGACGATCGCGCACGCGGACTTCATCGAGCTGGGGCGCTTCCTTCGCGCCCGTGATCTCCTGGTGGTCAACCGCAGCCGGACGATCCCGGCAGCCTTTACGGCGCGACGCGACAGTGGCGCATTGGTGCAACTCCGGATCTGTGTCCGGCATCGGGCCGACTGGCACGTGCTCGCCGTCCAGCCGGATCCACCCCACCACAACGTCGACTTACATGCCGGGGAGCGACTCCACGTCGACGGCGTTGACACGATCGTGCGCGG
>VBGO01000477.1 GCA_005882525.1 Chloroflexota bacterium | reverse complement strand
GCTGGTGGCTCCAACATTCGTCGCACCACCGGTCGCCGCCACCTCTGCCGTGCCGAAGTCGAGCGTAAATAACGCGGTCTCATCGTCCATGACGTTGCTGCCGTCGCCGTCGGGGTCGCGGACGCAGCTCGTGCCATCCTTGACCGTAAGTTCGTTTGGTCCCGATTGTGCGGTCGCGGTCTGCCCATCGATGAGGGCCGAGCCAACCCAGGTGACCCTGTCATCCGAAGTGTCAATCCACTTGCCAACAACCTCGTGATCTGTACCGCCGAGCGTGCTCTTGAAGGTGACTTTGAGTAGGACGCTCGGATTCATGTCGCGATCAAACGTGAGGGTGACAGTGAGGGTGCCCTTCCCGAACTTGGCAGCTGCAGCGTTCGCATTGTCGGAGGAGAACTCGACGGTGCCCCCACTCAGCTTTACGGAGGGCTTTTGCTGCTTTAGGGCGTTGTCGATCGTGACGTGCGTCGCGCTGTGCTGGGTGGGAGCCGGCGGATAGCCGCCCCACCAGACATTGCTGGCGGTGNNNCCAGATCAGTGGTGCCCAGCCCGGTGTTCCCGTAGAGGTCGCTGCTCGCAACGGTCGTGCCCGCAGCTCCGTCTGACGAGATTCCGCCGCCATTACCGTGAATTCCGGAGCAGGTCACCGCAGCATATCCCGCGTTGGTTGTGTGGATGGCGTAGCCATCAAGACCGGAAATGAGTGCCCCATCGACGGTCAGCTTGGACTTGTTCATCGTCAATCCAGTTTTGGCGTACCGAATGGTGCCGTTTGTGAAGCTACTCGCAAGTCCGTCGATGCTGATCCCGTCCCAGTCGGTTGGTGTCGGCGGCGAACAGGGCGACGGCACCAATACCGAAGGGCAGGCCGCCGAGGGGAAGTTGTCCCTGAGGCTCGTGAAGACGGTGCCCTGAGAAGTTAGCGCGCCATTCTTGACTTCGATTCCGCCGCTAAGGATCTGGACAGTGTCCCCAGGTTTGGTTGTGAGATCGCCGTCGACGGTAAGCTCGCCGTCCAGGAAATATCCGAGGGTCGGCGGCGTGGCGTAGGGGGTGATCCAGTCGAGGCCCCCGTCGGCGGTGCCGTCAAAGACCAGCGCATCGAGACCGTTTCCTATCCCCTTATTGCCGGTGATCTCATTCTTGAAATCGCCGTTTACATGGCTGAGGTGGATCGCCGGATAGGCGGAAGTCCCCAGACCACTGGCGTCCACCGTATTGTCGGACAGGCTGAGCTGGTCGGCGCCCACCAGGCGAATACCGTACGTGCCCGCATGCGTGACCTCGGTATCCGTGATCGTCACCGGCTGGCCGTTGAGACCATTGGCCACAATGCCGTCTTTGGCGGTCCAGGCAATCTTGCTGTGGTCGGTGATGGAAAGGGAGCAGTCCGGCTGCGTTGGCGGCGGACAGTTTGGCGGGCTGAAGAAGCTAGCGATGATGCCACGGCCCCCGATTTTCGCGCTGGTGGCGAGGGGATCTCCTATCGTGCTGTCACTGACTGAGACGGGCGTATCTGATGCGTTGATCCCATCTTTGCTGGTATTGACGACTTGCGTCTCATTGGCGAGGGTCAGCCGAAAATTGAGCGGGTCGCCGAAGTGGTCGTTCTCGTCCGTATTGAGGGGTCCACTGTCGATCAGGATCCCGGTAACGGCATAGTCGATCAGTCCATGTTCGATCGCAGCATTGCCCCTCGCGCCGCTGGCGTTCTCGGTGATGACCAGGCCGCCCCAGTCGCCTGCCGCCGGCGAGCACGGGGAGGCCGGGGCCAAGATCGATGGGCACGACGCCGCGGCCAACGCCGGCCCATTGTTGTCCCGCAGACTGGTGAAGATCTTGGTCGCTGACGAACTATCGTCATCGGCGATCAGCGTCCCGCCGTTGATCGTGATCGGCCCGCCGAGCGCTTTGACAACGTCGCCGGCATGGACAGTCAGATCCCCACCATCGAGGGTGAGTCCTCCGTCGAGGAGGTAACCCAGGGGATGGCTGACCGACTGG
>VBGO01000476.1 GCA_005882525.1 Chloroflexota bacterium | reverse complement strand
CGCAGGACCAACTGGTCCGCATTCAGCAACCTGATGCCAAACGTGTGAGCGCCCTGCACGTGGTTGTCGGTGATCCATACCGGTCGTCCAGCGAGCGCCTGGCCGAGGATGGCCTCGGCGCTCGTGGACGTAAACCGGTCGCCGCTGAGGCGCAAGGCAGTGGTCGGCGTCGCATCTCGGAGATCGACAATGATTCCGTGCGTACCGCCGTTGACCGTTGAGTCGGTCGCCGAAATGGACGTGTTGACGGCGTTGATCCCATCCGCGGCGCTGGGACCGATGATGCTCCGGGACAGGACCAGGCGGTAGGCCGACGGCACTGGTGTCGGTGGCGCCCCGCTGTTGATCAGGATGCCCGTCGCGGCATA
>VBGO01000481.1 GCA_005882525.1 Chloroflexota bacterium | reverse complement strand
CATCGGTCTCGCGTCACGCCGGCAACCGTGACGACATCGCCGACTACCCCAATCGTCGCCGGACCGGGCGCCGACATCGCATGGGTCGCGAGCCAGCAAGCGAGCGGCGGACTTTACACCGGCGACGTCATCACCGGGATCGACCCGACCGGGCGAGTGGTCGGCACGATCAACGCGCGTGACGAACTGCGCTCACCTGACGGCTCCCACCTGTATGCGCTGGCTGATGGCAGCCTCGTTGTCTACAGCGCGGTGGATGGCCACAAAGAGCAGACGATTCACCTGCAACCGGTGACCTATGGCCTGCCAATGCTGAGCGCGGACGGACATTACTTCGCCGTGGCCGGAAACTCGCCCTCGAGCCTGCAGCTGGTTGACCTCTTAACCGGCCGATCCGTCATGTCGACGGACGTCGGCCTGCCGGCGTTTGGCGTTCCCGTCATCCTCGGCGACCAGGCGCAGCACGTCTATGTCGTCGGCCCCACCATCGCGAAATTCGCCTTCGACGGCACAACGCTCCGGCTCGAACAGCGAAAGACGGGCCTTACGCTCGCGTGCAACGGCCTGGTTGTGGGTGGTCCCAACTCCGCGGGTGGGCTTCCGTTTCGGGTACTCGCCGATGGCCGAACCCTTGTCGCCTTCTGCCCCAGTGATGGCCGTGTCACCTGGTTCGACCTGGTTTCCATGACGGTGACGTACGAGGTCCAGGTCGGTCAGAGCAATCCATTCTGGGTCTCGCCGGTCTTCTCGGGCGATGGCAAGATGCTCTATTTGCACGAAGGGGGAACCGGCCAACTCCACGCGATTGACCTGGTGCAACGAAAGATCGTCACGTCGACAAAGGTCGCCTCCGCCGGCACCAATCCCCTGGCGTGGCTCAGGTCGCTGCTCGTTACCGATGCCTACGCGGGCGGCATCCCCCGCACGGCCGCGGTCTCTCCTGATGGCAAATGGTTGTACGCGGTTGGCGCGTTCGGGGCCCGGGGCGGGGTGGCCATCGTCCATCTGCCGGACCTGGCGCTGAAAGGTCGCTGGCTGCCGGACGTTTCGTTGAATTCAGTCTGGGTTTCGGCCGACGGGCAGACGATCTATCTCCTCACCGAGCATGGAGATCAGGTGCGAGTCGTCGGGGCGGATGCGTCCCAGATTGCGACGCTTAGCCTGCCCGCGAACACCTCCGGCTTCATCGTGCCAACCATTCCATAGGTCGGGCACCCCCTGATACGGTCATAGGATGTCCTTCGATCCCAACGCACGGCTCGATCCAGGCCAGGTCGAGGACGTTCGGGGAAGCCGGATCGGCGGTAGGAGCCTGGCGATCGGCGGAGGCGGCATCGGGACAGTTGTCCTTCTGGTCGTCTACCTTCTGATGGGAGGGAATCTGGCTGGCCTCGTTGGCAGTCAGAATCCGAGCTCAGACCAGCAGCCGCAGACCAGCACCCTCCAGCAGTGCAATACCGGTGCCGATGCGAACCAGCGGGAGGAGTGCCGAATTGTCGGCTACGTCAACAGTATCCAGAAGTTTTGGACGGACGAGTTCAACAAGGCTGGCCAGCAGTACCAGCCAGCGAGGACCGTCATCTACAGCGACCAGGTGTCAACCGGCTGCGGGGTCGCCAGCTCACAAGTCGGCCCCTTCTATTGCCCGCCCGATAAGCGGGTCTACATCGTTGCAGACACAATTCGGCGCCCGCGGAGGATCCCTGGCCGAAGGTTATGTCGTCGCCCACGAGTATGGGCACCACATCCAGGACCTGTCCGGGCAGCTGTCGTCGGGTTCAGGCCAGCAAGGAGCCACCGGGGTATCGGTGCGCACGGAGCTGCAGGCGGACTGCTTCGCCGGCGTCTGGGCGAACCATGCCGCGGCGACGGGGTTCCTGGAGCCGCTGACCGCAGACCAGATCGGGCAAGCCCTGGACGCCGCCGCTGCTGTGGGCGACGACCGAATTCAGCGCAAGACCCAGGGTCAGGTCAATTCGGAGACCTGGACGCACGGGTCAGCGGCCCAGCGCCAGAAGTGGTTTACGAAGGGCTACAAGCAGGGCCAGAGGCGAGCCTGCGACACGTTCCACGCCACCAACCTCTAGCACGCAGCGGGCAATTTGGTGGCCGGTGCGCCCCAGGGATGGTTTCGCCTCAGGGGTCAGCGGCACCCGCCGACGTGACGAGCCGGCTACCGTCTTGCCCATCCACCCGGCCTTCCCAGAAGCGCAGACGCCAGCGAAGCCGGTCGAGGTGCGCCTCCAGCAGTTTTACGTCCGGATCGGAACCGTCCGCCGAGGGGAAGGCCGGGAGCCGCTCGAGGATCGCGTCCATGACCTCGCAATTGAAGGCGACCAGATCCCGGTAGACGCGCACCCAATGAAGGGCATCCTCCCGGAACGGCGACTCTGGCCGTTCCCCCGCCATCAGGCGGCTGCGATCTGCGGCCCACCGGACGTTCGCGGCGTCGCGAGCTTCCGTGCCCTCCTCCTGGTGCACGCCGTTAGCGTAGATAAAGCTGCCTTTGTTGTCAATGGTGTCATACATGTCGTTTGTGCTACGCTCGGCAATGATGGACACAAACAGGGGTTCGGATGCCGCCAACGAGTTGCGGCAACCCTGGGAGCAAGGTCCACGGCCGACCGGGACGGGCCCGCGCGCACCTCAAGGGCGCGCCACTTTTCATCTGCCGGTCGATCTGCTCAACGAAATGCGCAACGCCGTCGTGG
>VBGO01000475.1 GCA_005882525.1 Chloroflexota bacterium | reverse complement strand
GAACAAGGAGCTTCCGCGATCGGGACGGCCTGGCTCCATCGAGCCCAACACCTCCTCCAGGACGAGCCGGTCGGCATCGAGCACGGCTATCTCTGGCGACTCCAGGCCGTCATCGCGCTCGAGATGGAACAGGACTATGAAGGGGCCCTGGCGCGCGCAGCGCAAACTCTGGAAATCGGAACCCGGTTTGGCGACCACGACTTGATGGCGCTCGCCGTGCAAGACCGGGGACGGGCTCTCGTCGCGCGTGGCCAGGTCAGCGAAGGAATGGCCTTGCTCGATGAGTCGGCCGTGGCGGCGCTCTCCGGCGAGCTGCGGCCGCTGACCACCGGCATCATCTATTGCAACCTGATCGGGACATGCGAGGGGATGGCCGATTACAAGCGGGCCCGTGAATGGACCGATGCCGCCGGTCGGTGGTGTGAACGAACGTCGATCAGCGCCTTCCCGGGTTTGTGCCGCGTCCACCGCGCAGAGATAACCCGGCTTCGGGGCTTCTGGCAGCAAGCGGAGGTGGAGGCACGCAGCGCTTACGATGAGCTTCGCGGCTTCATGGTCTCCAACGCCGCGGAGGCGCTCTACGTCATCGGTGAGACACGGCTCTGTCTTGGCGACCTGGCCGAGGCGAAGGATGCTTTTCGGCAAGCGCACGAGCTCGGGCGCGAGCCGAATCCCGGTCTGGCCCTCCTTCGTCTCGCCGAGGGGGATGTTGGAGCGGCGGCCGCCGCCATCAAACGGGGTCTGGCCGCCCAGCGCCAACCGCTGGACCGCGCTCGACTGCTCCCGGCGCAGGTGACAATTGCGCTCGCCGCAGGCGATCGAGCCATGGCCGCAGCCGCTGCCGCCGAGCTCGAGTCGACCGCCTCGACCTGGCCGACCACGGCGCTAAAGGCGCGTGCGCTCTCCGCGCGGGGCAATCCCGAAGACGCCGTGCGAGATTTCTGTGCGGCGCTGGTCCTCTGGCGTGAAATCGAGGCGCCCTACGAAGAGGCCGAGGCCCGCGTGGGACTGGCGTCCGCCTATCAGGCTGGCGGTGACCCCGAGGGCGGGGTGCTGGAATTGCGTGCGGCACACGCGACCTTCGCCCGGCTGGGCGCGGCACTCGACGAGCGCCACGTCGCCAGGTTGCTCGCCGAGGCGGGCGACACCGGGGCGCAACCGACGGCGGGGGCTTCCGCGACCCGCACTTTTATGTTTACCGACATCGTGAAGTCGACCGACCTGGTGGCGGCGATGGGGGACGAGGCGTGGAACGAGGTGCTGCGCTGGCATGACCAGGCGCTTCGAGGGTTATTTGCTCGGCATGCCGGCGAGGAGATCGGCCATGCCGGCGACGGCTTCTTCGTCAGCTTTGAACAACCCGACCGTGCCATCGAGTGTGCTGTGCTGATCCAGCGGACGCTGGCCGACCATCGTCGCAATCACGGCTTTGCGCCGCAGGTTCGGGTTGGGCTGCATCAGACCGCCGCCACTCGGGTCGGCGTTGACTACCGCGGCAAGGGCATCCATGAGGCGGCGCGCATCGCGGCCGAGGCGCAGGGTGGGGAGGTGCTCGCCAGCTGGCACACGGTCCAGCCTTGCAAATTTGCCACCTCCGAACCGCGTGAGGTGAGCTTGAAGGGCATCGCCGAGCCCGTCCAGGTCGTCAGCATCAGCTGGCGGTAACGTGGCGCCGGCTTTCGTTGGCAGGGAGGCCGAGCTGGCGCTCCTCGACGACATCTATTTGCGGGCGAAGCGCGAGGAACGGCCGGCCGCGGCGCTGATCACGGGACTCCCCGGGTCGGGGAAGACGCGTCTGCTTGCCGAGTGTCGCCGCCGCCAGGGGGCCTCCCGACAGCTGAACGTGGGCGGGTACCAGACCGGCGCCCAGGTGCCGCTGGCGGCGGCCGGAGATCTGTTGCGCACGTTGGTGAAAGTGCCCGGTGCCGGCACAAAGCTCGAGGAGGCTCTCTTCGGCGCCACCACCTCAGATGATCGGCCGCTCGAGCCCTTGCGCATATTCGAGGCTGCTCATCGTGCGCTGCTCGGGCTTGAGGGCACCGTGCTGCTTTGCGTGGACGACCTGCAGTGGGTTGATGTGCTTTCCCTCGCCCTGTGTTCGTATCTCGTCCGCTCAGCCGACGCCGAGGGGAAAGGGGTCGCGGCCATCGCGGCGACCCGCCCTGCCGGAGCGGGTGCGGCATGGCCCATCTCCATCCTGGGACCGGACCGCATCACGCCCCTGGATCTTGGGCCACTCGAGCGCGATGAAGGCGTGCGCCTCGTCTCACAACTGGCCCCCCAGGTAAACCGAGAGAGGGCGGCCGAGCTCTGGACGTTAGCTGAGGGCTCACCCTTCTGGCTGGGTATCCTGGCGCGAAGCGGCGGCGAGCGCGATCTTGCCGACTACCTGCTCGCGCGTGAGCGTGGGCTGACTCGTGACTCGAGCCGCCTGCTCGCGCTCCTGGCCGTCGCCGCGCGGCCCCTCGCGCTACCGGAGCTGGATGCGCTCCTGGGCCTGGTGGTCGTCGAAGCCAGCTCTGTCCGAATTGGGCACGACCTCATCCGTTCATCGGCCGCGGCCCAGCTGCCCCCAGTACAGCGCCGCGAGCTCCACGGGTTGTTTGCCAGCTGGCTCGAGCGGCAGGCGGGCGATGACGTCCAACTGCTCCTGGAGGCACTGGTCCATCGTCAAGAGGCCGGCCTCGAGGTCGGCAACCTGGCGCTGCGAGTGCTCCAGTCGCCGCGACGTCGACTGCTCGGCGTGGACGGTTTGCGAAATCTCTCTGGGATCGCAGATCGACGCGGATTCTCAGAGCCGCTCGACGTCGCGCTCCACGAGCGAATAGCGGTGCTCGCCAGCGAGCTGGCGGAGCACCCCACCGCAATGGAGCGATGGATGGGGCTAGCGGCGAACGTGTCCGATCCGAGCCTGAAGGCACGATGCTTTCTGGAAGCCTCGCGGGCGGCTTCCCGCATCGTCCAACGGAGGGATGAGGCACTGTCGCTCCTGGCTCGTGCCCGAAGTCTGGCTCCTTCTGACCCGGTCCTGGCGGTAGAGATCGAAGCGGACCAGGCCAACCTGATCCGCGGCGTGGCGCACCGGATGGAGGACGGTCGGCAGGTCGCTGAGCAAGCGGCGGTAGCGGCCCGCCGACTCTGGGCCTCCCGAGATCCGACCCAGCTCAGTTCCCCAGAGCGCAAGGCGTACGTCGCCGCTCTACAGGCCGCCTTCGATTCCGCGGTCATCGAAGAAGACGCCTCTGATCTCTTACGGATCTCAGAGGAGATGACCCACGTCGCGCGTGGCTCCGAGGAGGCAACCGTCGCGGCCGCCCTGAATATGTCGCGAGCGATGTGGTTCATCGGCCGTGCGTCTGAAGCGTTGGACTACGCGCGACGGGCCTGGCTTCAGTCGCATGACCGGGTGCTTCGTGGCTTCGTGCTCGAGGCTGGCGCCGCGTTTGCCTCCAGGCTGATCGACACGGGGGCCTTCGAGGGGGCGGACGAGGTCATCTCCGAATGTCTCGAGCTCGAGCGACGGATCGGCGGCGGAGCCGAGCGCCTCGCCGTCGGACGAGTAGCGGTGCGCTCGATCCATGACGTGCGTCATCAGATCTGGCTCTCACGCGGGGACTGGCGGGACGCGATCGCGAGCCTCGAGCGCGAGG
>VBGO01000480.1 GCA_005882525.1 Chloroflexota bacterium | reverse complement strand
GTGCCGGGTCCTGGTCATCGACCGGGACGCTCGCGGCGCCAAGCAGATCAAGAACAAGTTCGCAGCGCTGACGGACGTGGTCGTCGCCGATGTTGTCGACGAGCGCGCGATGGCGTCGGCATTCAACCAGGTCGATGCAGCGCTCGGCGGCGTCGACGTCCTGATCAACAACGCCGGCATCAGCATCCGCCATCGTTTTCTTGACCTCTCCCCTGCCGAGTGGTCGCAGGTGCTGGCGGTCAACCTCACCGGCGTCTTCAACGTGGCCCAGCAGGCGGCGAAG
>VBGO01000479.1:460-1633 GCA_005882525.1 Chloroflexota bacterium | reverse complement strand
GGTTCGACCAACGGGATGGTCGGCCATCCCATGTATGCGGATTACAACGCGTCCAAAGCCGGCGTGATCGAGCTGACGAAATCAATGGCGCTCGAGCTGGCGCCAAACGTCCGTGTCATCGCCGTCTGCCCGGGCTACGTGTTGACGCCGATGCAGGAGGCGGAGTACACGCCGGCGATGCTCGACGCGGTCAACCGCAAGATCCCGCTCGGGCGTCACGCCCGGCCGGACGAGATCGCCGCGTTGTTCGCCTTTCTGGCCTCGGACGAGGCGCCCTACATCACCGGCCAGGCGATCGTCATCGACGGTGGCGAAACCGCCGGCGGCCTCGCCAGCCGCTAACCACCGCATACCGGTTCGGACTGTCGCATCTGTGGTTGCCACCACAATCTCCTCGCCCATCCATCGCTTTCATCGGCAGAGATCCGACATTGGTTCCTGCCCCGGTGGCCAGCTCATCTGCCACCCGGACGGCGGACTCGCTGGGCACGGCGATGGTCGCTGTGCCGACTTCCTGAGGCAGCGAACGCACGAGACCACCCTCTGGCGGAGTAACCGATGACTGCGCCGCCAGCCATCGCCGCCGCGAGATTGCCCAGTAAGGCCGTCGTCATCATCGTCGCCCGTGCCGCCGCGCCCGGTGCCCCAACGCGAAAACCGAGCCCATCCAGCGTGAGATTCACGACGAGGAATGCGCTGCCGCCACTTATTGCGCACATCCACAGCAGCCTGCCGGCCATTGCCGGATCACGCATCCCAAAACCGAGCGCGGCTCCTGAGGCGCCCGCGACGATGGCGGCAGCTGGTACGAAGAGCAGCGTGAACACGTTGTGAATCGGGAGCTGTGGGCCCCGCTGCTGTTCGACGACGAGATCCTCGAGGAACCCCAACGCGAGAAAGACGACAATCGTGGTCAACGCGAACCCGATTCCGCCAGCCACGGCCATCCGCCGACCGGCACCCGCTCTCGTGAACCGTGATATCGACCAGCCCCAAACCGCACCGCCCACGAACATGCCGATAAAGCCCGACAGCACGGTCAGCCCCAGCCTGATGGGGTCAGTCGGGTTCCCAGGCAGCGTCTCACTCACTAATCCGCCCGCGGCAATACCGAGGATGGCGCCCGGGATCAGGACGAACGCTGTGAGCAGCGCGCAGATCGCGACCCGCATG
>VBGO01000479.1:0-347 GCA_005882525.1 Chloroflexota bacterium | reverse complement strand
ACGGCGCGGGTTCCGATGAGCCCCACCTTGTTGAGACGGTCTGAGGCGTCGCGGTCGCGAAAGTCGAATCCCTTGAGATGGCCATAGGTCGCGAGGTCGGCGGCGGTAAAGTAAACGCGCTCCATCGTCGCGTACGAATAGATGCCGGTGTACCAGGTGTGGCGCGGTGCGACGATGTCCCAGGGGTCGATGACACCCCGCAGGTAGGGATACGTGGCCAGCGATCCTCCGAAGACGTCGGACACGTTCGCCGTGTGGCCGCCGTCGGATGCCGAGAAGAAGGCCTCAATCACTCGGCCGCCATACATCAGCACCTGGCCGCGGGTTTGGTCGACCGCGGCATTCTG
>VBGO01000120.1 GCA_005882525.1 Chloroflexota bacterium | reverse complement strand
GCCGCGGCGTCACACCTCGTGTACGGCGTGCAATTCATACGGGGCTTGCTAACGAGGCGTCTGAATAGGTAATGGCCTATCCCGGTATCAGCATCCTGATACCGACCCTGAACGCGGAGCGGTATCTCGAAGGGTGCCTGCAGTCGATCCGGATGCAGGACTACCCTCCGGAACAGATTGAAATCATCGTCGCGGATGCCGGCTCTGTCGATTCGACTCTGGACCTTCTCAAGCAATACAAAGTCGACAAGGTGGTCCCTAACCCTCGTGTCACCGGCGAGGCGGCGCGGGCAATCCTGAATGGCCTCGCGACAAAGGACTTTGTCCTTTCGATCGATTCGGACAACTACTTGGTCGGCCGGAACTGGTTACGTCGAATGATCGCCCCGCTGCAAGACGATCCCAAAGTCTTCGCGTCCGAGCCCATGTGGTGGGACTACAAACGAAGCGACCCGGGACTGAACCGGTATTTTGCATTGTCTGGCATCAACGATCCGGTCTCGCTCTTCATGGGCAATTACGGGCGCTACAGCTTCATGACCGGAAAATGGACGAACATGCCGCACAAAGAGGAGGCGCATCAGGGTTACCTGGTTGCTGAGCTGGTCCCAGGGCATGTACCAACCATGGGGGCGAATGGGTTCTTGGTTCGGACCAAGGTCCTTCGCGAAGTTGCTACCGGAGACTTCTATTTCGATATCGACGCCGTCAACGAGCTCGTCGCGGCAGGGCATCGCAGAGTCGCCAAAGTTGAAGTCGCCCTCGGCCACCATTTCGCAAAGGACTTGCCGGCATTGCGGCGGAAGGTACGTCGCCGCATCGAAGACTTTCTGTATTGGCGCGACAAGCGCTCGTATCCATGGCTGAGGTCCAACAACGTCGCTATCGTGCGCTTCGTCGCCTATACGATGCTTGTAGTTCCGCTCGCTATCCAGGTGACGCGAGGATGGCTTCGAAAACGTGACATCGCCTGGCTGTATCACATTCCTGTTTGCTGGCTGACGCTCTGGCTCTACGCGTGGGCTGTCTTGAGATCGCGTGGGCATCGAACTCCCTACTCGCGAGAAGGATGGCAACACTAAGGCTGTGAAGTTCAACTGAAGCAAGCGAGCGGATTAGGTTCGGAGATCCGCGATGTTTCAATTCCTTCGGACCCGTGCGCGCCTTACCAAGGAAATAAGCACGAGTGCGATCAGCCCGAGGTCGCTTACCAGGTATGCGGTACCGATGAGAGCCGTGTATCTGTAATAAACATCGACAGGTTTGCTTGGGTCCTGTGTCGTTATCCATCCATTGAAGATTCCGTCAACCTTGACGTGCTCAGCTCCAACCGGGCCTATCCAGTCCCGACTGTATCCGGTCTCAGAAATGATGAGACTTGGCCTTGCGGTCGAGTCCGAGGACTTCAATGTGGACGTCTGCAAGCTGACGGGCACCACCCTCACATTCGCAAATTCGTTTATCGAATCCAAGCCGGGTCCGCCGGCTGTCAGGTACAGCGTCAGAGACAATGTCCCGGGATCCGGATAGATCGTTGCGGTGTAAGTCGTCCAAGACGCAGAGTTCGATAGATTTCGTACCGAGGCACACTGTCGCAAGCCCTCTTCCATCACACAGATCCGAGGTACGTCGCCTTGAATGTGGCGGCTAAGAGCTTGTATCACGATGGGACCAGCTTTCCATGGGATGGGCTGAGAGACGCAAGCGATTCCAGAAGTGGACGTCATCTTGAGGTAGGAAAAAGCCTGCGAAGCATCAGTCCGGATCACCCCGCCACTGACGCTGCTTACGTGCCCAGGCGTGCCGTCACAGTCCACTACCGGGCCAGCCAGGGGCCCCGAAAACCGCGGCCCCACATCGATTACGGGTTTTCCTCCACCGACCGTCAGGCCGGGAACGCCTGGGATCGGATGATGTGATACCAGATGCAATCCATCCGGGACGTATGCGAGGAGATGAGGGTCTATGGCGGGGGTATCCACTGTCCAGAAGTTCGGAGTCGTCCGAGTTCCTGACTGTGGGACTTCGGTCGTCGCGAACAGCTTCAGAGGTCCCGACTGGTAATCCGGAGTCACGAACGGATCGGCTTTGACTATGTCGTAGTTTTGAGGCAGATCGCCTCCCGGGGCGACTATCGACGGCGAAATGTCGCCCCGCACCAAGATGTACGAGACGCCAAGAGTTGAGAGCATTTTGGCGGCACTCGTCCAATCCCGATTGCGCAAATAGGCAGCGGTGAGCGCAGCGGCCGGCTGCAAACCTGGCGTCACCTGAAAGTAGCCTTGGGGAACCGGAAGGATGACATGTCGGTCAATGAGGTTGGGGATGAACACATCAGAGCCGTGGAAGCCGAATGTGTAAGACACCTGATAGAAGTCGTCGAGCGGAAGGACCAGGACCGAGCCATTCCTGCGAGCAGATGAATTTAGGTACGACGCCATTTCTGTCCAGTAACTGGGAACGCTTACGTGCGCAGACGGTAAAGGCCCGGGCCCTCCCACCTCCCCGGGCGCCGGCACGCGAGTGTCCGGGATCACGGCACCTGTGAGAAACGGGTAGGCCAAGGTGAGCCCCAAGGCACACAGAAGTGCCGTGGTCAATGTAGACCGTGTTGGCCCCGGCAACCATCGCTTCAGGCCCGCCCATATCTCGGCGAGGGGTCCGACGCCACTACTGGCTCCCTCGCGCTGGCTTGCTACACGGGTAACGAGTACTGCGGCGAGCAAGGAATAGATCAAGCAGTTGAAGACCAAGAATCGGCCTGGCTCGCGCAACAGCCACCCGTATGGCAGACCGTATAGCTTGGTGAACACTGGCCCCGCTGGGAAACGGGTACCGGTGCTGAAAAAGACAAGAACAAGGACGATGCTGAACATCGGGACGGTGACTGCGAGGCCTTCGTTCCAGTGCCTTGAGCCGATCCCGAGCGTCCATTGCCTCAGCACCAGCAGGGACGTAAGAATTGCCGGGTAGATGTAGATGAGGGCGATTAGGGGAAACTGAGAATAGTTAGACGCATACGGAACGTATTCGGGAACGGCCCACGGCCAATGAGGATTGAGCCAGAAGGCGTTGGCTAGGGTCGCACGACCCTCGGCGAAGCTCCAAGTGTCAAGGCCCGCCAGGTTTGCGGTTGCAGCGGCGCCAATCTGAATGGCGGCCGGAACGATCCAATAGGCAGACAGAGCAAGTGTGATCGGGATGCCGATTAGCAGCGCCAACAGGCCGCGCTTCGCTGCGCTTGGTCCCCAAACCCACCAGACAGCAACCACCGCTAAAGGCAATGCTGCGATGCCGATTGCTAACTGAGGTGGCGTCCCAAACAGGACGCCCAGGAGCGGCGTCGTGATGCCAAGGAGCACGGCGCCTCGCCAAATGCCGATCTGATGACGAGCGACCGCAAAAACGACTGACGCTAGAAGCGCAATCGCAATCTCAGTCGCCAAGAACAGGGCGTAAACAGTGCCGAGTCCCATGCTCAAGGTGTATGGGTTAAATGCGTAGAGGACCCCAGCAACCAGGCCACCAATCGGGTGCAGCCCGATTGTGCGCGCGAGTAAGGCGCCACTCAAGCCGACCCCAACGAACAGAAGGGTCAGCCACAAGCGCTGTGCCAGACCTTCGGACCCGCCCAGGATAGTGACGGTCTTTACGATCACGGCCCACGGGAGCTGCAACTGCAATGCTCCCGGACCGCCCAAATTGGATCCTGACCAGACCCATGCGTCAAATATGTGATTGACCCAGGCTGTTCCGATAGGAAGTGTTATGTCCCCCGCGGCGATGACCGTTGACTCTCGGAACCAGGTTTGGGCCGCGATGGCGGGCAACAGCGCCACTATGAGAAACACAAAACGCCACTGAAGATTCGGGAATTGAATCGATTCGACTGGGCGCGGCGACGAAGAGGTAAGGCGGGCCTCGAAAAGGAGCTCGAACCATCCGACCAAGGTCGCGCACGCAAGTGCGATTAAGGCGGCCAGGGCGAGTCGATCGGTGACACGGGGATCCGTGAAAATTGATAGCCCAAGCAGCGCTGCGCAGCCAACTATTGCGGTAATGCGCCTCGTTGGCTGCAGCCAACGCGAGCCAAGGCTCCCGCCGACCGGCTTTACTCTCTCTGCCAACGATCTATGGTGGCGCCGCTTGCTCTTGACAATTGTGATTTCAAACGGGGGCATCCGCTCTTGGGTGGAGAATATTCAAGGACTGACTTATGTAGCATCGCCACTACGCCAGCAAGCGCCCCCTCGCTGATCGCGAAAACAGCGCAGTAATTCAATTGGTACGGGAGTCGATGGTGGCCGGTCGGACGGCAGGTGCTCGGCTTTGAGCCAAATACACAGCGGATAATCCCACGACTACCAGTCCCATTGAGACATCTACTGCCTTAACCACCTGCCACAGAGAGTCGTGAAACATGGTCAGAAGCACTGGCTCGACCGCCGCAAGGGGGATCAACACCGCCAAAAACTGCGGTCGGCCTCGGGATTGAAGGCTGGCTATTAGCACGGCCGCGCACCCCAGCAGGATCATGCCTATTGAGTAACCCAGCACGTAGGTGGCTGCGTCGGCATAGGCGGCACCCGCAAATAGCGTCAAAAGCCACCTTGATCCTGATGCCAACAGAACAATCCCGATCAGACCTCCAACGGCAACCAACGCAAGAGATAAACCGACCAGGCGCGAGGTGCCCAGGCCCTTAGCGCCGCGGAACACGACTTTGGGAAAGAGAACCGTCGCCACTCCACTCGAGGCCCAGAAGATCGCGCGCCCCAGTGCGGCGACCGCCGCATACCTGCCGGCGTCGGAGCTTGGGAAAAAGTGTTTGACAAACAGGATGTCGGTGTTCAGAAGCGCAGCCAGAGCCAACGTGCTCGGTACCACGATCATGAGATACGGAGAAGACTGGCGCCACCACGATAGCCTCGGTCGGGCGCGCAATTCTTGACGGAGGAGCAGCAGTCCGATCGCATAGATCAAGGCTGCGGCGCCAGATACGCCAACGATCACGCCGACGGGCCCGATTATTGCTCCAACCAACACAGCGCCTGCCAACTTCAAAGCTGCCTGGCCCACTGCAAGCGCTGCATAGGCAACGAATCGCTGTTCGCCCTGGAACTCTCCCAGCAAGACGGGAAGCGCCAAGGCAAATGGGATTCCCGCAGCTGCCGCCAGCAACATTGCAATTGGCGCCCCAATCAGTTCGCCAATTGGGCCGGCAAGAACATACATTGCAATGCCTATGGCGGCGCCGAGGATGAGCAACGTTTGGTTGCACTGCCAGAGGAGTGCTCGGCTGCTGGCCCATCGGCCGGTTGCCCGGCTCCGGCTCGCCTCTCGCGCCATCAGCAGCGTGAAGGCAGTCGCTGGAAGACCGATCAGCGTAATTACGCTCATCACCGCGAAGACGGAACCGAAGTCAGTCGGTCGCAAAGTGTGAGAAACGATCGATTGAAAGGCCACGCCAAGCGCGCCTGCGACAAGAGTGCCAGCTCCAACGATGAAGTTGTCGAGCACCACTCGGTCGGTTCGAAGCAACGCCCAGAAAGTGTCTGTATCCCGCTCGCGTGCCGGCGCGACTAATGCCTTCACATTCCCCCCGGGAATCCCAAATAGCCCATACACGCAGGCCATCGCCGCCTGAAGGTCGAGCGAATACTATATGGCGTTGCGCTCCGGGCCGCCTAGGCGATTTTCACTACGCCTCGCGCCATCTGGCTTGACAAAGGAACCCGTGCCGGGACTTCTATGGGCGGCGTTCCTAACGTTGTCGATCGCGAGTCCTTGGCTCTCGCACGGATACTTGTTCGGGACCGATTGGCCAGGACCGCGAAACCTCCCCTTTCCATCTGAACTGTCGAGTTCGGCGCCGTTTGAGCTCCTGCTCGCCCTCATATCCAAGGCCATCGGTGGCGAAGCCGCCGGCAAGCTGCTCTTGCTTGCGATCCTATTTGGGGCGGCGTTCACGTCCTATTCCGCCGCACCCGCAACTTCATTCATTCCAAAGGCAGCGGCAGCGGCGATTTACTCAGTAAATCCCTTCGTGTTTGGACGCCTCCATTACGGCCAGTGGTTCCTTCTGGCCGGGTATGCCGTGCTGCCCTGGTGCCTGGCGCGGATCCGAAAGGTTCTCGAGCAGCCCCATAGCATTAATGCGGTTTGGGCGGCGCTCTCACTCGCCCTGGTCGGCGCCTTGGCGATCCATCTGACATTGGTGGGCTTGCTGATTTGGGCCTCCCTATTCCTGTCCTATTTCGTCTGCGCGGGCGCAGGACGGATGGCCTACCTCCGTCGTCAGCTGCCCAGCCTTGCGGTCGCGGCGGTTTGCTTGTTTGCGGCCACGGCGTATTGGACCATCCCAATCCTCGCCGGCTCTGGTTCTGAGGCTTCAGTGATATCAAGCACCAGCGCTGGCGATCTGGCCGCGTACAGCGCGATACCGGATCCTCAGTTGGGTCTGGTGACCAATTTGCTTGGGCTCTACGGCTTCTGGGCTGAAGCCACGGGCCGGTTCACATCAATGAAGTCCTTCGTGCCAGGCTGGCCGGCGATCCTGGCCGGCTCCGGTTCTGAGGCTTCCGTGATCTCAAACACCAGCGCTGCCGATCTGGCCGCGTACAGCGCGATACCGGATCCTCAGTTGGGCCTGGTGCCAAATTTGCTTGGCCTCTACGGCTTCTGGGCTGAGGCGACAGGCCGTTTCACATCAATGAAGTCGTTCGTGCCAATCTGGCCGGCGTTTCTGGCGGTGATCCTTGTGGGGTGTGGAGTTGGAATCGTAGCCGCGGTTCGACAAAACAAGGGACTGCGCCCGCTCGCGATCGGTCTAGCGCTCGCGGCGCTGGCCGCCCTGGTTCTGGAAATGGGGGTCTCAAGCCCTGTTACAGCACCGATCGTCAGCTGGCTCGACTCCCATCTCACCATCTACCGGGGCATGCGGGACGCCGGCAAATGGGCCGCCATGTTGGCTTTGATCTACAGCCAGCTCGCGAGCATGGGCGCCGAGGCGATGGCCACCCGCTTAAGGGTGTTGAAACGCCCGCGGCTCCCCACAGAGTGGGTCGCGGCGGTGCTGAGCGCGGTCGTTCTCGCGGTACCCCTGTACTACGGCAACGGGCTGCTCTTTGGCATGCATGGCGAGATCAAACCGTCCTCATACCCCTCGGGTTGGTACGCAGCCGACGCAGCACTGTCATCCGACCCACGTCCTGGACGGACACTCTTTCTACCGTGGCACGAATACATGAGTTACTCCTTTGTCCGCAACCAGAACTCAGTCGTTGCGCCGCCGGCGCCGATGTTTTTCTCGGTGCCAATCCTGAGAAGCATGAATCCCGAGGTTCCGGGTGTCGAAGGCCCGGTCACGCGGGACCAGGCGACGGTCGATGGGCTAGTGGCGGCTGGTGCAAACGCTCAATGGGCGCCCGATCTCGCATCTCTCGGGGTCAAGTACGTACTTCTCGCCCACGAACTGGACTGGGGCTCCTTTAAATACCTGGATAGTCAGACGTCCATGGTAAAGGTGCGTGATTTCGGGCCCATCACCATGTACCGAAACCTCCTCGTACCTTAAGGCGGCGCTCCCTCCTGCGCGATCTAAAAACGTCCGCCGAATCAAGAAGAACCTTGCACAGCTACGCCCGCTGTGTGAAGTTCCTCAAGCCGATTCCACTCGGTACAGCCGGTTGACGTCGGATGTGAGCGGGTCTGACTCGCTATGAAGACCGGCGGACGGCGTAAATGATTCCCACTGCTAGTGCCACAAGTAAGACAAAAGCACCGGCCGAAAGTCCAAGCAGGCGTGCATCGACAGTTTGTCGAGATGGCTGGGCTGGATTCTGGCTAGGCGACACCGAGGGTGTGGACGAGACTCCGACCTGCACAACGAACTGGGCGCATGCTTTGGCGGCAACGGGCTGATGGGCGTTTGGATATCCAGTGTCCGCACATATCTGGTGCGGTCCGGGTGCGGCGGGCTGGATGCGACCTGACGGATCGAAGTCAGAACCCGGTGTAGCGAAGCCGAAACTGAATCGGCCTTGATCGTCGGTTCGCGGGCCAGGCTGGCCAACGTACGGATCAGGGAGATCGATGTAGATGGCTGCGATTTCCAGAGGCGGAAAGTCAGTTCCTGTCACCACGACTCGCGTGCCAGGAGGTCCGGTTGCGACATTCAAGCTGAGATGCGGGGCACCCGGCGAGGCAGCTGGCAGCTCCCAGAGTGCAACCGCAGCTGGTGCCGCGCCAGTCAAGAGAATCGAGCAGACCGCGGCGACTCCAGCCGTGAGGACACGGACTACCGGATGCATGTGCGGGAATCGTCTCATTGTGGTGGAGAGGACGGGTTAATCGGCACTGAACCACTCGGCACCATCATCGCCTGATCGATGTACCAGTCCGTACTCGGGCTGGCCGCGAGGTTGGCCTGAAACCTCATCAGGTGTCCGCTTAGGGGAGCAAAGTGCGAACTGACCAAGAGCCAGGCGTAATTGGGCCCAACTTCCCTCGGGGCGACTGTTCTCGAAGCCGCATACACATTGGCGGTGACATCCGTAAGCGTCAGAGTCATTTCCGGCATCACTCCCTGGGGGTTAGACGCCCTCACGCGATACCAGAGGTCGTAGGCGATGGGAGCAGGAATGAACTGGCTCCCAAATGCTCCCCCGGTTTTCGGCGCACCAGCGGATACCCGAAGAGATTTCCGACCCGCGGCAGCGGGATCTGCAACCGCTGACCAACCTGTGCTGAACGTGAACAATGCGGCCTCGCCCATATGGACATCGGATCCGCGTTCGAACTGCAGGGGCGAGCTTCCGCACACCCGGAGCTGCGAGACCGCAAGCGTTTGTAAGCGCAGTAGCCAGATAATGCGGTGACCCACGTTGGGCAAGTGAACCCACTGGGGAATATCAGCGGCCAATTCCAATAGAAACGCTTCTCCGCCCTTGGTCGAGCGCAACGTGACCCACTGATCGTCCGGAACGTGGAGCGTCAACGTAACCCCCGCTGAAGAGTCGAAGCCCTGGCAGAGCATGCCGAGCGTGGACCGCGAGTCGTCCGTTCGTACAGTCAAAGCTCCACCGAACAGGTTGTCCATGGTCTTGTCGACGTCATCGGGTGCCAGGTCGCGTAGTGTGTTGAGACTCGCGGGCGGCACTGGAGATCCAAGTTCGTCAACAGCGGCAAAAAAGGCTCGCGGCGTTAGTTGCGGCATGATGATCGGATCAATTGCCCGATCTACTGCCATGTCCGGAGACCCCCGGAACGCCGCGACTGTTTGTAGCTCGGCGTCTTCTGTGCGCATTAGGTCGATCTGATTCAGCGCCGCATCTGTCAGAAGCGCTGAATTGCCCAGTAACGCCACCGCCAGCCCTGTCGCGAGGACTGGCCGCGCCAAGCCCAGCCACGAAAGACTACTGACTGCGTCGGCCAGTATTGGCAAGAGAAAGACAGCCCCGACATACAGGTAATGAGGGTCGGCCGCAGTCTCGGCGCCGCCGCGTCCGCGTCCGAGACCGACGATCCCGAACCAAAAAGCGGCGCCAGCCAGCATCCCGATATCCCAGCTTTCGACCTTTTGCTGGCGCAGGAAATGAATGACCACGGCACCGGCAAGCACTGTGACTACCAAAGCCGAAACACTTGCCATCCCGACGATCCCAGATGCTGCCGCCGCGAGCCCGTAGGCAACGAAGCTGACAACGCTCAGCAGATAACCAACTCCGATAGAGCCCTTGTAGATGTCCGCGCCGAAGCCTGTCGACGCACACGTTGGGCATGGCGCGCCCGGTGTCCCGGGTATGCCAGCGCCGAAAATCACGAACCAGATCGCAAAAGCAAGGGCAGGGGGCACGAGCGAAACCAGAAATCGTCGCCGACCAGAATCAAGCAGCAGCTCTACGCCGACTGCGACCATGAACGCTAGTCCGACGCCAGAACACATCAGGGAACCGAGCAACGCGATGGCGACGGAACTTATGCGTTGAGGGAACGCCGGTTTACCGTCGAGCAGGATCATCGCCAGCAGACCGAACACGACCGAGCCGACGAAACCGACCTGAAACGCCCACACGATGTTTGTGGCGCCACTCCCAAGAAGGAGCAGGATGAGGGCAGCGGCGAAGGCCGGGACATCACCGGAACGGCGGCGGATCAGGGTGAAGAGCAATAGAACTGCCGCCAAGTGCGTCAATAGAAGGGCAGCCTCGAAGGGTAGGTGGCTCCGGATCCCAAACACGGCAAACAGCCCCTTCCACAATAGGATCGGGATGGTCGACCAATGCTCGTTGTGGGCTAGAAAGAAGACCTTCAGATCCCAGGTGCGGGCGCCCGAAATGAAATCCCACTCGTCGTAATAGAAGTTCTTGTACTTCGATACATAGAGCAGTACTGCGCACGTAGCCGCGCCGATTGCCGTCAGGATTGGAAATAGCCAGGAGCACCGTACGTCTCGAAGACGGCGGCGATCGGTCTCGTCTCGACCGGAGGGCGGAACACCGTGGAGGCGATCCATGCCATCGCGCAGACATTGGCCGCAACAGCAACCGTTATGAATCGATCCCAGGCGTGGAGCTCAACAAAGAACTGTGTGATCGAATTCTGCCTCGGGCTCAGCAGTGGATAGTTTAGATTCGAGATCAGAACCCCCATGTCGCCGTACATTGGGACAAGCGTTGAAACCGTCCAGACCGCAACTGAGAACAAGAAAGCTGTCGTCCCAATCCATCGGTGGATTAGAAGCAAAAAGGGGAGTGCCAGCAGGAAATGGGTCGCTACTATGCCTGTAAGCAGCATGAGGAAACTGCCGATGGCAAGCGCGACGATCGGAAGATAACCTCCTGCCGCGAAACTAGATCGCCTTTTGAAAGCGAGAATTATGGCGATGAATAGCAGGGCTGCTGCGGTGAGAGCCTGACTGACTTGTTGATAGCTAACCGACCCCACAAGCAGTTGGGAACTTGAGGTAAATGCTCGTTGCAGGCCTGACGCCCCATGTGCGAAATACGTAACAAGCGGCCAGATAGACATGCCACCCTGCGACACGGTGGTGAGGGCGTTCACGTTTCCCCCTGCCTCTTGGATGTTGAAGTTGTGGAGTACGACGTCGATCGGCAACGAGGGGCTGGTCACCGCCAAAAGGGGAGAGATCAGTATGAAGAGCGCAACCACCGCCCACGAAAAGGCGTTCAGATTCCATACCCACGGGAACTTCCTGAGAAATACGATTCCAAGAACGAGGGCAAAAACGAGCATCTGCGGCCGGGTCAAACAGGCTGCGCCCAAGCTAAGCCAAGCCAATGCCGGCTGGCCGCATTCCGCGAGAAGAACCGCAGCCAAAACAAAGAACAAGCTCACCACATGCGTTTGGCCCCAGACCGACATGCTGAACCAGACAGCCGGGTTGAACAGGAAGAGCCCTGCCGGTATGACCGCCCATCTTCCCCTAACCCCGATTTGGCGGAGAATGAGATAGATCAATGCGCCGTCTGCGAGCCCGAACAGCACGTTGATCGTCTTGATGAGGTACTCGAGCCGGAAATCTTGAAGACTCGCTGATCCGCCGCCGGCGAACAACCAGCTATCGAGCCAGCCCACGATGGTTGTTAGATAGGCGGTGATCGGCCCGTAGGGGAATGCTGACTCGATTAGGGGGGTTCCCTGCCAGATCCACGCCAGCGAAACCACGCTCAGCCCGAAGTACAGCTGACCCGTCCCATATTGCTTTGCTACGTAAGCCCAGAGCTTCTCTCCGCCCAGGTCAAAAGGATGTCCACCCAGCGGAAACAGCAAGGCATTTCCCATGAGGTACACCAGCACAGCGACCCCTAGAACGATCAGTCGTCGAGAGGTTATCGCCCGCGCTAACTCAGCGGTCGCTTTGAGAGCGCGCCCGGGGACGAATAAACTCCGGCTGAGGTTCATCGTCAATGCTGCCAGTCCGAGTATTACGAGTGCAATCAGAATCCCGTAAGCGAGTGGATCGTCGATCTTCGAAGCCCACGCTCGCTGGTGCGGGAGCATAAGGGTGTAGTTAGTGAGCATCGTTTCGGCCGTGCCGGCGCCCATGGTGGAGGATGCAGTTATGGCCAACTGCACATTTCCTAACAAGCTCTCGATCGACTGCTGATTTGTCACCACCGATTGAACGGTGGTGCCATTGCTGGAGCCGACCGCCATTCTGATCGAGCCGCCGAGTCTGTCCACCGCAACCGTCAGGCGATATGTCTCGCCGGGCCGGTACTGTCCCAGCGGCCGAGAGTCAGCAATCGTGCCTCCAAGGAGCATTGCCCTGGGATCGCCATTAGTAATGGTGTCGGCTGTCACGAGGTTCGCCGGTGAGGGGCCGAATACGATGAATCTCCCGCTTTTGGTCCACGGTGACCAGACTCCGAAACGAAACGGCTGGCTTGCCTCGTCCGCTGCCACAACGTTTGCATCCAAAGAGACGTTGAACTTCGCCAGCTCCGTAGTCGCAAGAGTGACGCTCGGGTGCGAATACGCAGCGCCTACCATCTCAATCGACTGGGCCGACACACGCACGTTGCCATCACCACCGCGGTCGGTTGAGATGAAGTTAGTGTCAAACCCGTGATATATCGCGTCGTAAGTCGGCGCACGCCACGCTTCTGCCGGTACAGCCATGAAGAGGACCATCGCTGTTGCGAGAGACGGCAATCCCCAGGGGGAGACAAATCCTCGTACTCCAGTTAGCCACGCCGTTACCAATTGGCTAGGGCGCTACGACAGCGGCTTCGCGCCTACGCCCGTTGACTGGCCGTACCGCCTGCCAGGCTTTGATAGCCAAAATGCAAAGGATCGTGATGTTGATGGCGGCTCCTAAACTGATGAACCAATCGGACGCAAAGAGCGAGAAGACGAAGTGACTCAGGGCGTTGTTCGTCGGGCTCATGACATTGACTGCGCCACTCGCCCCGAGGAAGTCCAAGGCGATGTGGCCATATGCTGTGACGACGGTGATTAGGGTCAACAGTCCCACTGTCAGCAGGTAGCTAGGCGCTCTGAACCAGCGACGGCACAGGATCACGGCTACGATTCCGTATACGAAGTACCTCGATATCAACCCAGGCGTCACCATGAGCCACAGCAACATCGCAAATGCAACCACTGGCAGGTACCCACCAGGCGTGCCGGAGGCCCTTTTGCTGATCAGTAGCACGGTCCCGATGACGAGCAGCATCGCTACCGATAGGCCTGCACCGACCTGGCCATAGGTCCAGGGTCCAATGAGATGCTGTGTCGATGGGAACCACATTCGGTCGAGGCCATGTTGGCCGGTCAGTAGAAGGGGTGGCAGCGTCCAGAATGAGTAGTAACCAGGGGACGTTCCGAGGTAAGGGAGGTCAGCCTGGCCGTTTCCGAAATGAAATATCAGCGTCCGCGCCACGTAGTCGACAGGCATAGAAGGGCTTATCGCCAGCGCGAATGGAGACATAAAGAGGAACAAGACAATCACCGCCCATGGGATGGCGCGCAGGTTACGGCTGACTGAAAACTTCCGCACGTAAACGGCTCCCAACAGGAAAGCAAGAACAAACATCTGAGGCCGCGTATAGGCGGCTGCCGCCAGCATCAGCCAGGCTCCCAGGGGTCGGTCACGTTCGGCTAATAGGATCGAGGCCAGCACAAAAAAGATGCTGACGGTTTCGGTTGAGCCCCAGACCGACATCACAAAGATAAGGGCTGGATTGAGAACCAGCACTATCGCCGAGATCGCAGCCGTTGGCAAATCAGTAAGGCGGCGGAGTATCAGAAACGCGATCAGGCCGTCGATGAAGCCAAGCAACACATTGAAGCCCTTCAACAATCCCTCAAATGAGAAATCGCTGACGCCGCCACCAGGAACGGCAATGTGATAAGTCCACCCAATTACGAAGTAGTAGTAGGCCTTGGTGATCCCGTAAGGAAAGCCGGCTTCGTGTAAGGGAATGCCCGATGACGCTGCAGCTGCCGTTACAAGCAGGGTTCGGTAATAGAGATCAGCCAAGCCGTCCTTAAATGCGACATAGGACCAGACTTTGGCTGAGAATACGTCGTAGTGCGGAGATGCCAACCCAAACAAAGGCACGTTCGCGATGATGTAGATGATGCATATGGCGACACCTAGCGCGAGGTAGATCGAGCTTCGCCGCGCAGCTCTCGAAAGGCCCGCGAGGCGTATGCGGATTTCTGAGCCGCGCAGACGCACGAATCGGGTTGCTGCTACAACGCCAACAACGACGGAAAGAAGAAGCAAACTTAAGACCAGCATCCGAGCATGGGGGTCGTCGATCTTGACAACCTCCTCAGCTGAGGCTGTGGACTGGCCCGGTAACGTCAGGCTGAAGTTCCGCACAATTGCTCGCGCTGACCCGGATTCCGCCCAAGATGACACGGTCAAGGCGTACCGAAACGCCTTGAATAAATCGGGCTCGACCGACGCATCGATCAGTGAACTCGCGGCCGGCACATCCGGCCCAAGGACTTTGGTCGAGATCGTGCGGTGAGGCTGGTCCATGTTGAGAGAGAGGCGATAGGTCTCGCCTGTGTGGTACACACCGAGCACGGGCCATTCGGTTGCCGTACCACCCATAAGATCTTGCTCGGGCACTCCGCCCGAAATCGTTTGCTGTCGAATGAACCCGGAACTGTCGAAGACCACAAAATAGCCCGAGCCGCTTTCGGCACTCCACACGCCAATTCGAAGCGGTACGGTGCCGATGGAGCTAGACGCTATCTCTACGTCGAGAGATGTCGAGAAAGACAAAGGTGTGGTCAACAGGTGAACCGTGGGATGAGAACTGGGCAGCGCCGTGACCTCGATGGATTCAGTCGAGACCCGAACTTGACCTGCCTTGGATGCTGGACCAGTCTCTGAAACGAAAATCAGATTCGGGTCAAACCCTCGGTACTTGGCGTCAACCGCCGGATGGTGCCAGACACCCACCGGCGTCAGGACCAGGCAGATGATAATCGCGGCGATGACTACCGTGGCTGCAGCCAACGCGTTGTCGACATTGACTCTCGTAGCGGACCGGCGACGAGCGGCCAGGTCCACGGCTGAGGTCTCCTCCGTGACCTTTGTGGCCGTCACCTCCGGCCCGAAGCGACGCGAGCTACGACCGATTCGAACTCGGCCCCAACTTTGCTCCAGCTGTAGTCGCGAACGCTATTCAAGGCAATGGATGAGAGCCTCCCGTAGAGCGTCGAATCTTCGAGGAGCCGGACAATCGCTCCAGCCAGCTCGTGCACATTGCCGAATTGGTACTTAAGCGCATTGTGCTCGTGTCTCGCGGCGCCGTCCGGCACACGGCTGCTTGCAACCACAGGCAGGCCGCATGCATTGGCCTCAAGCACCACTATGCCGAATCCTTCCACTGCCGACGTGACTACCAGAACTCGCGCGGAATGAAGGAGCCTCCGCTTCTCCTCTTCGCTAACGTTGAACCGAAACTCGACGTGAAGGGCCAGATGAAGGGATTCCACGAGTGATTGCAGCTCGCTTTCATATTTGATGTCGTCACGTCGAATCGCGAGGATCAGTTTGGCGTTGGGTACCGAGGCAATGACATCGACCATGGCGCGGATCGCATGGTCTGGACACTTGTAGCGCCGCAGCTTCCCTATCCAGAGAATGGTCGGGTCGGAGGCGCGTTGACCGTTTGATTCCGCAAGCCAGTCATCACGCAGACTGACCGGCAGAAGAAAGACCTTGTCGGGGTGAAAGCCAATCGTCGGAAATGCCGCCTGCCACTCAACAGTGCCCGCCCGTACTAACGTATCGCGATGCACCCACGCTGCAACCCGTTCCAGAAGATTGAGGGGACCGTTAAGCAAACGCGGATATTGAATCGCAAAGAGGTCGCGATGGATCTGATGCCACTCGGTGATGATCGGCTCTTTAACGTACAGTGGCGCAAGGCGTGGAATCCTTGAGCCACCGAATCCTTCAGCGACAACGACGTCGTAGCGACCGCGGCATCTCCTCATGTAGTGAAGGAACGTTCTGAACCACAGGGAATGAATACCACCGAGACGCACGACTTCGATGCCGTCCAATAGCTCTTGCTTCGGGGCGCCGGAGTAACGCGCCGTGACAAAGGTCACCTTATGTCCGACGGAAGCCAGATAGCGCGCGTTTTCCCACAACGTCATGTCGCCGCCGGTGGTAGCAGGGTGGTACCAGTCGCGGGTGGCGAGAAATAGGACCCTGATTGGCTTCACAGTCACTGCCGGCCCGACACGCAGGGCAGGCTCTGTCTCCTTAAGGCTTAATCCTGCGCGCGCTGAGCTCAACAGCGGCGTCGGCGGAGCTCGGCATCGCAGAGTGCCCGTTCGCCGCTTGCATCGTTGGTTCCATCACGGACGGCACTAAACGGCTTGGTTTCAAGCTGAAAGTCATGATGTGCCAAATCATTGCGACGCCTATCCGGAAGCCTTTCCAAAAACTCTGGCTTGCGCCCTTTGAATCGCCGATACGGCGTCGCAAGCGTATCGGGATCTCGATCACGGACAGGTTTCGGTCAATCGCGACTAAGAGCATGTGCGGCGAAAAGTGATAGCTCCCTACGCTAAGATCGGGCAGGATTCGCTCAAGGGCCGAGCGTCGAATCGCCCGGTACGTGCACCCGACGTCCGACAGGCCAGCGGGTCCGAGGTGCCGCCCATCCCAGAAACGCAACCGCAAGAGCAGGGCAACAGCCATGTTGCCCCACGTGAAGAAATAGTCCATTTGAGAGTCGTTGTCGATCATTCCGCGCACCACCCTGTTGCCGACGACGAGATCGACTTGGGTGATGTACGAAAGGAACTTCGGCAAGTCATCCGCAAAGAATGTTCCGTCGCCCTCCGTCAAAACAATCACATTAGCCTCGCGTGCTTGAAGTGCTTCAGTCAGACCCCTGATGCAGGCGTACCCGTAGCCCTGCCTCGTTTCTCTAACCACGGTTGCGCCGGCAGCTTCCGCGAGCGCGGCTGTTTTGTCTGAGGAATTGTTGTCGATGACCAAAACCCTTACGACACCGGGCTGGCGCCGAAAGTCCCTAACTGCCTGAGCGGTTGCCTCGGCGTCGTTGTAGGCGGTGATTGCCACCGCCACGCGAGGGGATCCGATCTGGTCGAGGATTGGCGCAGAGACGTTTCCCGGCGGCAGCGACTTCGCCCTGCTCTGCAAAGTTCGGCCGCGCACCACATAGAAGAGCATGACCGCGATAACGCTCAGAACGCCCCAGCCGAGGAGATCAGCAATGACCTCTCGAGCGCCCTCCAGGAACGAGATGAGGCCGCGGGGGTCGAATGGGGTGAAGCCGAGCACGAGCGCCAGGGGGTGAAGAAAGGCACCGATGATTGCCAGCGCAACGACGATTAGTGCTGCGTACACCCGGTAGTGCTTCATGTCGTCACAGTGCCTGCCGCCCCTCCCATGTCACCAAATCGCCACTCGTGGCTCTTGGCCGGCGAGCCCGGCGAGCCGGCGCGTTCGGAGCAGGGTACCGCGTTTGCCACTTTGTGCTCAAATTCGCTTCCAAGGTGGAGGGTGCCAAGCTGGCAGGGGGACGCTTGTGGA
>VBGO01000119.1 GCA_005882525.1 Chloroflexota bacterium | reverse complement strand
TGCGATGCAGCGCGCCATCGAGGCCATTGTCACTGAGGACCCATCGCTCCCCCGATTCCGGGTGGGGATTGCGACAGGTGCAGCGCTTGTAGGCAACATCGGGAGCGAGGAACTGCGGAACTACGTCGCGCACGGTGACGCTGTGAATCTCGCCGCCCGGCTCCAGACGGGTGCGATCCCGGGTCAGGTTGTGGTCTCGGCGCCGACGTATGCGCTCATACGCGACCTGGCGTCAGTCCGCCCACTCGGGAGATTCGCGGTCAAGGGCAAAAGCGAAGAGGTCGAAGCGTTCGTCCTTGAGCATCTGGCGGATTCATAAGCGTGTAAACGTTGCATTCGGTAAAACCACCGGTCCATGCCGGCCCGCTGGGCGGCGGTCGCGCGCAAGGGAGCAGAACTACCACATGCGGCACGACCTCGAATATTGCTTGCCGGGGCACACATTCCCGGCACCGAGCGGTCACCAGCGGTAACCAGTGGACACGCAGGCGTCGAGATCTGTATTCAGGAGGAGCATGGCGGGTACGGGAGGATCTGGCTGGACACGCCGTCGAGACGGTTCGGGACCGTGAGGCCCCGGGTTCAAATCCCGGGCCCCCGACCAATTTCTGAACTCAGACCTTTCCTTCTCGCGGAGATAACGTGACACGATCGATGTGCTACTGCAGCAGTTCTGCAGCAGTCTTGCTCGATGGCTACTGCCCGGCACTTCACAAATAGGTGCATTTCACGCGCGAGAAGAGAGGGGTTGCATCCGATCGTTGGCTGTACCGAATGGGAATCGCCTGACGATGCCGCCCGCTTAGCCCGCAGCCTACGCCACGGAGACGGCGAGTGACAAGATTGGAGGGGTGGCACGGCGCAAGGCAACCCGTACCGGATCGCCTGATGATGACCGGCCCACCTACCTCGCACCTGGATTCACGTCTGCCGTGGTGGCCGCCGACCTCATGACCGGATCGCCAAGGGTCGCGAGCTTGTCAGTGGTTCGGCTGAGCCTTTACACCGGCTTTGGCTGATGCTTGACACTCTCGCGCATAGAGGGAGACGGCTCGGCATCAGAATGTGACATTCCCGTGAGCCCTAGCACGAAGTCCGAACCCCCGATTCGAATCTCCGAGATTCCAATGAGCTCGGACGTCGCACGGGTCCTTCGCGCCAAAAGACAGCTTCAGAGCCTCTTGTTCGGGGCAGCAGGTGGCGTGCTGGTGGTCGTGACAATTTTGCTGGCTGTCGCGGGCGGTACGGCCACGCTGATCGCTTTCCCAGTAGGGTTGATTGCAGCAACTCTGTTGGTTCTGACGTGGTCCAACTGGTCTCGCGTCAGCGAGGACTTAGCCGACAGAAAGATCCTCCGCGCAAGCGGGACGATTGGCCTCACGGACAGAACCACGAGCGCTGAATCTAGTTCCAGGCGTGTCTGCAAACTGATTGTGGGCGAAACTCAGCTGTCGATAACGACAGAAGCCGCCGATTTGGTGCGATCTCGTGTCAGAGTGGCCGTTGGCAAGAAATCTACGAGTTGGCTTACCGATACAGTCGGAGATGAGATCGCGTTCCAGGGCACCGTCGAGTACACGGCGCGGAGTGCTCTGGTAGTCGGCATCCGCACCGCAGGCGGCGGCCTTGTCTGGGAACATCCTGGACTGACGGATGAGCGTCCTGCCAGGGCTGAAACGCCAGACATCGAGGACCCGCTCGACGATTGGCCTGATGCGGTTAGAGTCGCAGCTTACGTCGCCGCAGGCTGTCTCAATTTTCCCATCATGTTCGTTTTCGCTCTTTTTTGGGGCTTGCAGGGTCCGGGATGGTCTGCCAACCCCCCGGATCTCTTTGCGTCAGTTGTACAGGTAACACTCACGCTCGTGGGTGCCAGTTTGGCATTTGGCGCCGGTTGGTATTTTCTTCGGATCGGTCGCCAAGATTGGTGGCTCGGAGCGGTATTCGCTTGGCCATGGATCGCCGTGGGAATCGTTTTCGGCTTCGGCCATTTCTTTTCCGACTCGCGCGATTCCAGTGATCTATTAATCAGCGCTTGCCTCCTTCTGTTCACTGCATTCCCGCTGGCCGGTTCGATCGTGGGTGTTCGAAGGCGGGCGCGACGATACACAACCCTGCTCGAAACCGGACAAGAAATTTGACGATGTAATCGCGATTCAAGGCTGGCGGTGGTTTCCCCCCGCGTCGTCTTTGTGGGAAAGGGGAGAGGGGCCGCCGACCGGCTTCGAGCGAGCACGCGCAAGTTGCTCGACCTCGTATCCCGCGAGAAGGTCGCGCAGCACCGACTGATGTCCCGGCGCGTGGCCGCTGTAGCTGCCCTAAGTTTCCACCAAACTCAGGGCGATTCAAATCCCGGGCCCCGACCAATTCCGTATTCAAAATCGCCCTTGGCCGTGGTCTGGAGCGCCGGAGATCACAGAGAGGTCACAGATTTCCAGCGTATGGCATGATGTATGGCGTGAAGCGGACCACAATCTACTTGCCTGAAGACTTGAAGAGCAGCCTTGCCCGAGCTGCCTACGAAGCGGGCCGGACGGAGGCGGACCTGATCCGCGAGGGAGTCGAACGTCTTCTGCAGTCGCGCCACGCCGAGCCCAGACTTCCGTTGTTCACAAGCGGCAAACCTGATCTTGCGGAGAACGTCGACGAGCTGCTGGCTGGATTCGGCGAGAAGTGATCCTTCTCGACACGAGCGGTTTGCTGGCCGCAATTGATGGCAGCCAGCACCTACACGCCCAAGCGGCCGCAGCCCTCCGCCAAGCTCGCGCACCACTTCTCTTGTCGCCTTTCGTTCTGGCCGAGCTTGACTACCTGCTGGCCACCAGGGTCGGCGCTGGCGCCCAGCGTGCGGTGCTGGACGAAGTCGCCCGAGGTGCCTACCGGCTGGAGAGTTTCACCGGAGCGGATATAGGTTTAGCTGCTGTGATCCTGAGGCGCTATCCGAATCTCGAAATCGATCTTGCCGACGCTTCGATCGTGGTCCTCGCTGAGCGCTATGGCGTTTGGGATGTGCTCACGCTGGATCACCGCCATTTCCATGCCCTACGGGGACCGGGACGTCGGCGTTTTCGCCTTCTGCCGTCGGCCTGAGCACTGTGGAACCGCGCATGCCCTCGCGCCCGAGGCTCTCCTAGAATAATTGGCCCTCCCTTCCAGTTGGCACGCCCATTCGAGAAGATGTCCTGACAACGACACAGTCCACTACTCCCGCCTTGACACCAGCGCTCAGGGTTAGCGGGCTTCGGGTCGCCTACGGCTCGATCGTCGCGGTTGACAGCATTGACCTCGAGGTTCGCGAGGGGGAGATCTATGGACTGCTGGGTCCCAACGGTGCCGGGAAGACCAGCGCGCTGAGCGCCATCGAAGGGCTGCTGCGTCCGGCGGCGGGGGACATAGTGATCGGAGACGTCGACGCCCGCGCTCACCCGCTGCAAGCCAAGGCCCAGCTCGGAGTCCAACTGCAGACGACGAGCTTTCACTCGAGTCTCACGCTGGTCGAGATCGTGCGGTTGTACGCTGGCCTGTACGGCGTCACTCTCACATCGGCGCAGATACGCGAACTCCTGGGACAAATCAACCTGCAGAAGGAAGCGTCCAAGCGCTTTCGGGAGCTATCGGGGGGCCAGCAGCAACGATTCTCACTGCTGATCGCGACCATCCATGATCCCGCGCTGGTGCTGCTCGACGAGCCCACCGCCGGGCTCGACCCCCAAGCCCGGCGCCAGCTCTGGGACCGAATCGAGCGGTTCCGCAAAGAGGGGCGCAGCATCCTGCTCACGACACACTCGATGGAGGAGGCGCAGGCAGTTTGTGATCGCGTCGCCATCATGGATCACGGCAAGATACTGACGGTAGGCACGCCCGCCGCTCTCATCGCAGCCCATCGCGATGACCCCCAAGTCCGCCAGGCGGCACACGGGCCGGTCACTCTGGAGGATGTCTTCATCGCGCTAACCGGACGGGAATTGCGTGACTGATGACGCAAGGGTTCCCGAGCGTCGCTCGGTGGCGGTCCCCACCTGGTCGTCATCGCTCAAGGTTCTCCTGCGTGCAGATACCACGGCTCAGATGCGTACTTCTCTGTCTTTGGTGCTCACCTTTGCGCTTCCTCTCATCTTGTTGGTGGCCACTGGGCTCGGTAAGAATTCGGCGGCACTAGGCGGTACCGAGTTCCGTATCAGCCTCGCGCTCACCGTGGGGCTGGTCTCGATCGGGACCGTCGGCTACTCGCTGGCGATCGCGCGCGACCGCGATACCGGCGTCTTTCAGCGGCTTCGGGTGACACCGGCCCCGACCTGGACCATCATGGTCAGCCGCTGGATCGTGCAACTCGGCGCAGTTCTGGTCATGGCGATTGTGGTTCTGGTGGTTGCCGCCCTCTTCGTGGGTGTCACCCTGCCCCCGCAGGACTACCTGTTCACAGTTCTGGTCGCGTTGCTCGGATCTGCCGTCTTCCTCAGCATTGGCCAAGCGATTGTGGGACTGATAGCGTCGGCGGACACGCTCAACGCGGCTGGCCGCCTCCTTTACGTACCCCTAATCGGTCTCAGCCTCTTCGGAGATACAGATCGGCTCGGAACGACGGTCGAGCTGGTGTCCCGCTGGTCGCCTGGCGGCTGTCTCGAGACGTTACTGTCGGCCGCCATGGGTGCGACTCCTTGGAGCGGTCAACTCTGGGGTGCGCTCTTCGCCAGCTTGGGCTACACCGTGGTGTTCGCGGTGATTGGGATTCGCTGGTTCCGCTGGGTATCTCACTGATAGGCCCTGGGTAGAGCTCTGGTCGAGCGCGTAGTCGTCGAAGTGCTCGCCGACATCGCGCATGGTCTTCTGTCCGGGAACCTGCTTCCGAAACTGAACCAGCGCTGGGATGACCTCTGTGACGCCGCGCTCGGTGGCAGTCACAATCTGGGCGGCACGTTGCAGCCGATACAGAGACACGATTAGAAACTCCCAGTCCGCATGCTTCCGAAAGACGAAGTTCTCGTCCTCAGGCTCAAGGGAGTCAAGCCGTCGGACCTGGAGCGCCACCGTGAACATGGCCTTATTCGCCAGGCGATAGGCCCGCTCGATGACCGCCGCGTCTGTCGCAGAGATCATGGGAGGACGGTAAGCCATGCGTGCCAGTACGCATCCAGTACGCAGCCGCTCTCAACCTGGGGTTGTCGTTAGTGGTGTGTCGCGGATTTGGTGATCCGATTGGTGGGCGGTACTCTTGCGAAATGCGACCCCTTCGGTACTCCATCAACGTCACATTGGATGGGTGCTGCGATCATCGTGCAATCCCCGCGGACGAAGACTTGCATCGTCACGCGGGCGAGATCCTCAACCAGGCCGATGCTCTTCTCTTTGGCCGGGTGACTTACGAAATGATGGAATCAGCGTGGCGGCCGCCGGCGCCGACGGGAGCGAGACCTGATTGGATGGAACCCTTCGCCCAGACGATCAACGCGGCAAAGAAGTACGTCGTGTCGAGCACCCTGGAGCAGGTCGATTGGAACGCGGAACTCGTGCGCGGGGATCTGGGCAAGGCCGTTCAGCAACTCAAGCGGGAGTCGGGCAAGGGACTGTTAGTGGGAGGTGTGAAGCTGCCACTGGCGTTGACGGAGCTGGGATTGATCGATGAGTACGAGTTCGTGGTGCATCCCAGGCTCGCGGGCCACGGGCCGACGTTGTTCGCGGGGCTATCGAAGCATGTCGACTTGAAGCTCGTGAGCCGGCTGGAGTTCGGCTCGGGCGCAGTGGCGATGCGGTACGAGCTAAGAAGGTAAGTCGGGTTCTGTATCAGCGAGTTCGCCTCTGACCATCCAGCCTGGCTCATCTGTCCAATCCCTGAGAAGCCGACATGGGCCGTGAGCATCGCCGCCGGATCACAGCCGTATAACGCATTCCCGGGACGGGACGGCTCTAGGGGGTCACCAAAGGACACCAACCTGGGCGATTCCGTATTCGCGAGGACCACGCGGGAGTCTGTCGGACACGGCAGGACCCGACGTCCACAGGGTTCGGGACCGTGAGGCCCCGGGTTCAAATCCCAGGCCCCCGACCACCACCCTCCCCGTGGACGCGGTAAGCGGGGGGTTCACGCTACCGCCCCGCACCGACCGCTCTGTTGGCAGGCTGTTGGCAGACGCACTCAGCGCCGCCACTGTTGTTCTCACCGGACAGAGCGTTCGGCTCCCGACCGAAAGGCAGCAGGTTCGATTCCTGCCAGGCGCACCACACGCAGCTCGTCGGGGGTCATCTCCAGCCATCTGTGCCGGAGTGATCGATGCCACAATCCTGGCATCGGCAAGAAATACAGGCACACGATCGGGCTGCGGGTCGGGAACGGTCTGCTGACTCGCCTCGTTCGCGGCGGGATTGGACCAAAGGCCATGTGGCTTGTCACGGTTCGTGGCCGGACCACCGGCAAGGAGTACTCGACGCCGATCTGGCTCGTGGAACAAGCTGACGGCCGCTACTGGGTGGCGGTGTTCGGCGAAACGAACACCGTCAAGAACGCTCGCACGGCCGGCCGCGTGACTCTTAGCCGCGGTGCCGTTCGTGATGATGTACGCCTGAGGGAGGTTCCACTCTCCGAACGCGTGCCGTTCCTCCGAGCACGCATCGGTCTCGGCGGCAGCCGAATGCTGCGGCCTTACTTCGACGCGACGTCGCAATCGTCAGACGCGGACTTCGCCGCCATCGCACCGGAGCATGCGGTGTTCAAGCTCGAGCGGGTCTAACTCGTCTGGCTTCGGACCGAAAGGCAGCAGGTTCGATTCCTGTCAGGCGCACTTCGGTCCCCCCGTACGGAGGTCCATCCCAAAGGCTAGTGGCGGCCTATCTGTTGCCAGGCCGTTGCCAGCGTGTAGAACTCCGCGCAACGCGGCACACGTGGACTCGCGCCATGACTCCCGAGTGGTTTACCGCCTGGGCGACGGCTGGTGGCGCGGAGGGAGGTCTGGCAGTGCGGCCGAACCAAGGTCACGATCCCGCGGCATCGCGAGATCAACGAGATCACTGCCCAAGGCATCTTCACAACCCTGGATGCTGAGTTGGGCCGCGGGTGGTGGAAGCGATGAAGCGTAAGACCTACACCGCTCGGTGTCAGCGCAGCGGTGACTGGTGGGCGATCAGTGTTCCCGAGTTGAGGGGCGTCCACACGCAGCCACGGCGGCTCGAGAAGGCTGAGGCCATGGTGCGTGACGCGATCGCCCTCTTCTTGGATGTCCCTTCGGAATCCTTCGACGTCAGGATCGAACCCGTGCTGCCGCGTGATCTTCAGGGGAAGGTGGGACGAGCTCGCAAGGTTAGGGGCGAGGCCGAGGTCCTACAGCGTGAGGCGGCAATCGCCAGCGCCGAGGTTGCAGCCGATCTCGTTCAAACCGCTCACTAGACGGTGCGTGATGCCGGTCGCGTGCTGGGGCTCTCCCATCAACGGATCACCCAGCTGCTCAAGGCAGCTTCAGGGAAAGGCAAGCGCTCCAATAGGCGTGGCATTCGCGTTGCTGGCGCCGGCCGATCCCAGGGCGATCGCAGGGCTTGATCACGCTGGAACCCGTCTGGACGACCTGCACTCTGTAGTACTTCATGTAGTAATCGGGTGAAGACTCGTGCAAATCTAGACGCACCGGGCGCGTCGACTTGAAGAATCGAACTGAAAGACGCAGAAACCGACATGTCTG